>CAILMK010000001.1 GCA_903835275.1 uncultured bacterium
AAACATCTTTGGAAGGATTGGGATAAACATCTACACTTGAATGCATAGTTGATGGGTTTTCAATTCCGTTATAAACAGTGTAATAATACCTATCGTCCCTCATATGAAATTTTGTGTTGTCAACTGAATATTGCCAACTATGTACCAATCGGTCAGAGGCATCATAACTATATTCCATGTAACTACCGTACACCCATGGATTCGAATATGAACAATTATAAATTTTCCGCATCCTCAGAAGGTATTTGGAGGAATCATAGTAAAAAGAATCAAGCCTTTCCCTTTCATGATATATTCTACTGGTGGTAATATCAATTTTATCTGCATAGTGCACATGCCTGTATAATCTATTTTCATGAACGTAGGAAAAAGTATCAAAATTATCCCTTGATAAAATATTACCCTTTGCATCAAATACATTTCTGTCATTGTAGTTAGCCAGCCAGGTTTTTGTAGAGCTGCTGTCATCATAATTAAAACACAAGGTATCCTTACCTTTAAGCCTTAGAATGGTCCTCTGTGCCCTATCATATTTATTTAACTTTAATGACCATGAATAATAAAACCGGATTTTTGTTTGTGTTATTGTATCAAAAGTGATACCGGCGGAATCCTTGCCATTATAGGTCCACCCTGAGCCATCCCATTTATAATAATAAGTAACGCCTGTACTATCTTTCAAAAAGGCATTGCCACGGCTTTTCGATGAATTTACACCATAGTATTTGGTAATCCATCCGTAAGAAAAACCCGGATCTGTAAAAGGTGTTGTAGAGGAAGTTTCTATCCACACACTTTTTTTGGAATCCCAATTTGCACCAAGGGTGGAATATTTATATTTATCAGGACCTACATATTCCCAATATCTGGAGATTGGAATAAAAAGCCCTTTTACTGAATCCCGGGAATAATTGATCATTTCAAGACTCGTATCTGTTTTGTTAAAAATAGTTTCATAGTGACTTGTACAATAACCGACTTTCCTGGCTGTATCGTAATTGTAGCTCAAAACATTTTTATATGGACTGGCGGTATCACTTATTGTAGTTGTATACTGGGTGATACTGGTGGTCATTTTCGAGGAATCTATCCCGTAACGATAAGTACTTATACTTATAAATGATCCTGAATAATAAAATGAATCCATCCCCACCTGCCAACGAATTCCATTGAGGGTATCCAGCCGGTAGAAATTTCTTGAGCTCAATTTATGCTGTGAATTATAGGTATAATAAATAGAGTCCTTGGTACCTATACCGGGACCATATTGTTCAGTCAAATGAGATTCTGCGATCAGTTCGCTTTGGATTTGCGCTGAACTGGGTTGCCACTGCATTAAAAAAGCAAATAGCAACATGAGTATGTATCTGTACTGAATCATATTCAAATATACCTGTTGAGAAAATTACAGAAATACATTTCCTGCGAAAGGGGTAAAAACAGCCTTGAGCGTTGCAGATTGATTACTAAGCGTCATCACAATGTATCGTGACCCCACAGCTTGCGACAGCAATAAATCGTAAATTACTTATCCCTCTTGGTATCCTTCAGCCATTTTGCACGGCGTTTATCTTCGAAGTCATTAGAGTGCTTTTCAGGTGGAGTGATTGGTTCTACCAAACGGTCCTTCCCATAGGTAAAATCCTGACGGGTATAGTTGGATAAAGGGATGCTATTGGTAAGGAAGATCGCTTCCTTGGGGCATGCTTCTTCACAGAGTCCGCAGAAGATGCAACGCAGCATATTGATCTCATATACTTCAGCGTATTTTTCTTCGCGGTATAATTTTTCTTCGCCGGGCAGACGCTCTGCTGCTGTCATGGTGATGGCTTCTGCAGGACAGGCAAGAGCACACAGTCCACATGCTGTGCAACGCTCTGCGCCATTTTCATCGCGCTTCAGGATATGCACTCCGCGATACACGGGACTGAATTCCCTCTGTACCTCCGGATATTTAATAGTAGGAGTT
>CAILMK010000002.1 GCA_903835275.1 uncultured bacterium
AGCAATCAGTGTTTACGCTACTTCTTTTTTCTTTTTTGGAGCTTTGGATTTTTCGTCCTGTAGCATTCCGAGAAGATGCGTAAATTTTTCTTTCATTTCCTTGCGGTTTACGATGAAATCTACAAAACCGTGCTCCACTAAAAATTCAGCACTTTGAAATCCTTTAGGAAGATCTTTTCCAATCGTTTCCTTGATAACCCTTGGACCGGCAAAACCGATCAATGCACCGGGCTCTGCAATATTGAAATCGCCCAGCATGGCAAAGGATGCTGTTACACCACCGGTAGTAGGATCCGTAAGCAAAGAAATAAACGGAACTCCTGCCCTATCCAATAACGCCAGTTTGGCGGATGTTTTCGCCATTTGCATCAATGAAAATGCTGCCTCCATCATACGTGCACCGCCTGATTTGGAAATGATGATCATCGGGAAACGATGTTCGCGTGCATAATCAACTGCACGGGCAATTTTTTCCCCCACCACAGAACCCATGGAGCCGCCGATAAAAGCAAAATCCATACAGGCAATTACGATATCAATACCATTCATTTTTCCGGTTGCGGAACGAAGGGCATCATTCATATCAGTGGTCTGGCGCGCTTCAATCAAACGGGAAGCATACGGCTTTTTGTCTATGAATTTCAACGGATCTGCACCTCGTAATTCGGCATCCAGTTCCGTAAATACCCCATCATCAAAAAGGATATTGAAATATTGCTTGCTGCCTATGCGGAAATGGTATCCGTCCTCAGGACAAACGTAATTATTATCTTCAAGATCACGGGTGGTTATTGCCTTTTTGCAGGACGGACATTTATTCCATATCCCTTCAGGCACTTCTTTCTTCTCATCGGTGGAGGTTTGAATCCCCTTCTTTATTCTATTGAACCAAGGCATAAATTTCCTCTGTTTATCTGGCAAAGATACAAATTTCGGATATAAATAGTTTGCATATACTCATGGCCTATATTAATCATTTGTAAATAAGCGCATTACAGCAAAGCTGCCCCTGTTCAGGAGCAGCCTTTCAAAACGTATATTGTAATTAAATCAAAACTTATTTTTCGGTCATGGCTCCTTCTTCCTTTACCATTTCATAGCCTGAAAAATACAAGTGTCCATTAGGCAGGATCTTCATGACCATTCCGCAGCCGCGCCCGATGCCATCCACGGCGGCAAGTGTATCAGAAAAAGTCTTGAATTCGCGGTCGTCCTTTTGTCCATCGGGAAACTGAAGAAATAAAACCAACCTGTTATCCTGAAGTTTCAATTCATACGGAATGCCATGCTGATTTCCCTGACAACTATTAATTACCTTGTATTTGCCCACCGCATTTTTCCATTCTTTGGAAACCGTCAGGTTTTCGTCCTTTTGGAGCATATATTCAACTCTTTTTACCTGGTCGTACAATTGCTTGACATAAATATGACCATCTATTTTTTCAAATGTAAACTTCAGCTGTTTGATTTTTACAGGATAAATTTTAAAAAGTCTTACTTTAACTGAAAAAGAATTATCCGCTTGTCTGGTCAGGATTAGATGAGGGGCATCTTTCTGAATAAATACTACCTTGCGTTTCCCATGCGTCTTGAGTGTGACCTTGTCATCGCCGGAGCCGGTACCGTATGTCCCGCGCAATTCCCTGATATTATCAATATTATAATTTAATGCTTTTGGAGTATACACAAGGCTTTTAGAAAAATGCAATTTGATTCCCCTTACATTTTCGATATATTCACTAAAGAATTTATTAATCATTGTATTGCAAAAACTGTGACCGCGTTCAGAATTGGCCAGTATTACAAAACCGATTCCCAGTTTTGGAAGAATAAAAAACGAGGAATGATAAATATGGGTATCCCCTGCATGGCCTGTTAAAAATCCGCAAATGCTGTCTTCATCATTGTACATCTTTTCAATAAATAATCCGTAACCGAACTTTTCGCCACAATTAAGTTTTATTTCCGAAAGATGATCGCTTTCCATCAATGCGATGGATGATTTATCGATAACATCTCCATTGACGCTTTTACCGTTATTTAGCATCATCAACATGAATTTGTTTAGATCCGTTATGTTGCTCATAATACGACCTGCCGGAAGATCGCGTATAATAGGTTCAGGTGTTTCAACTGTATCCTTTGTATAACCTTTGGATACGTTTGCATGTTCAGTTTGAAGGTAAAAACCGCTATTCGCCATACCGGACTTATCCAATATATATTTCTTTACATAATCCTCGTATTTCATTCCAGAAACACGTTCTACAACACATCCAAGAATCCCAAATCCTACATTGGAATAATTCATTTTCCAGGCAGATGGTTCCACAAGTGCCTGTTGGTTCAGGTCATCAATTATCGACCATAAATCAATTTTAGTTGTGCTCATAAAACCGTTCATTATATCATCGGGCAAACCGGAAGTATGCCTGAGCAGATCCTTTATTTTCAATATTTCCCCATTTTCCACCAATGATTTCATTTTTAACTCAGGGATATAATATTCAGCAGATTTTTCCAGGTCTATTTTACCTTCTTCATAAAGTTTCATAATTGCCATGGCTGTAAAAGTCTTGGTCATGGAGCCAATAACATAAATAGTGTTTTCGTCTGCGGACACCTTGTTTTTCTTATCAGCAAAACCGTAGCCCTTTGCCAGTACTACATTATTATGATCAACGATACCGATGCTGGCACCGGTGATATTGTAGCCCTTGCCGGTTTTGATGAGCCCATTGCAAT
>CAILMK010000003.1 GCA_903835275.1 uncultured bacterium
CATAAAAGGAATTTTAACCATTTCTAAAAGTACAACCTATAGTATTGAACATTATACAAGTTATTTTGAAAGCACTAATGGATTAGGGATATCTGACAACGGTAACCCGCATAATGTTTATACCCAAATTTTTATTCAAAAATTAAAATAATTATCACACTCAATGAGTAAGTTAAAAATTCTTTCGATTTTATTTTTTGTGTTGGTTCTTTCCTGTTTGCACGTAAATGCAGGAGGAGTTCCTCAAAGGTTGCATTTCCAGGCCATTGCCAGGGATACCAAAGGTGCCCTTGTGGTCAGTACACGCATTCAGGTTCGGCTGAGTGTCATTGATAGCGCCGACGCAGGCAAACTTGTGTATCGTGAGTACCAGACTCCGGTAACGGATGCCTATGGTACCATAGATATACAAGTGAATGATCCTGATTCCTCCGTGCAAATAGGAAGTACTGCATTCGTTGATATTCCATGGCAAACAGGAAATAAGTGGTTGAAAATAGAGTACCAGGCTACCCTTGGTCCATCGTATACTTTAATTGGTTTATTCCCTCTGTTGCCCGTTCCGTATTCCATGGTTTCGCAAACGGCTTTATCGGTTGATGGTGTGGATCTGACTAATCCAAAAGACGGTGATGTATTGAAATACAATGCTGCGTCTGGCAAATGGGTACATGGTCAGGATAATGGTGCAAACTATTATGCAGGTAATGGAATAAAAATCAGTACTGGTGATACATTGACAAATTCTGCACCTGACCAGATCATTTCATTGAAAGGAACCGGAACAAGCAAGGTTTCCGGCAGCTATCCGAACTTTACTATTCACTCTGATAGCGCAAAGGCACTTAAAGCGGGTACGGGAATGAATTTTGCCGGTGATAGCTTCTCCAATATTTCCTCCATGGAGTTTGCAATGCTTGGAGACACAGAAACCTACGATGGTGGTACCTCTTCGACCGGTTGGCAAACAAGAATCTTGAATATTACTTTCGCCAGTGCGGGATCATCTATAAAACTGGGCTCAAGCAATACATTCTCCTTGAAGGCAGGTGTGTATTTGATTGACGGTAGCGCCCCGGGTATAATGGTGGGCAGTCATTTTGCAGTAGTATATGATGTAACCAATAGCCAGACAGTTATACTTGGAAGTTCTGAACATTCATCATTATACGGGGCATATGCTTCGAACAGAAGCTTTTTTAAAGGGGTTGTAGTAGTAACGAAAACCACCACTTACAGGATAGACCATTATGTAGATAGTGGCGGCGGCACTAATAGTCTTGGTGAGTATGCTTCCGGGAAATCGCCAAATCTTTATACGCAGGTATTTATTCAGAAGCTGAGATAGCCCCTGTTCGCCGCGGCGAACCCTAAAGGGTACTTTCCACTTAGCACAATTTGCACGAAGTGCCCGCCCGTACCAGGACGGTACGTTCGGGCGGGCTTCCCCCTTTAGGGGTTTAGGGGGTAAGTCTTTCTGCAAATCAAATATGCTTTGAAATATACTCCTTCGCCTGCTCTTGCGATAAATAAGAGAAGTTTCTATAACGGTGATGTACATCAATGATCTCTTCAAGGGCATCTGCAACCAGTTCTTTATTCTCCCAGGTTTTTAGATCTGCAATGACGGTTTGTATGCAGCCTCTTTTGTACGCAATCTGCCCAATTACATGTACCAGTGTATTGAGGACCCTTGCCGTTTTATCGTGTTGCAATTCTTTTAAAAGTGGCAAAATATCTTCCGGATGCGTTCTGCCGCGCAGTTCTATGCCATGGCATATTTCGCGGCGTATCTGTAAGTGTAAAAATGAGGATATCGCACCGGCCGCACTTCGGCTTCATCACCTTTCCTCTTCTTAGACGGCGTGCTGCTCTTCACGCTGACGTGACGAC
>CAILMK010000004.1 GCA_903835275.1 uncultured bacterium
AAATATCTTGAGGACTCTTTTCCACAACTTTCAATAATTACGAATGCCAAAGACGGTGGATTATTTTTAGGTGGACAAACGACAAAAGGCAATCATCCTGATGGAAATTCCTTTGTTATGAAATTAGATCCTTGTGGAAAAGTTGAATGGGCTACTCTGTTTCCTTCGCCATGTAAATATAGTTTTGTCTATAAATTAAAAGAATGTGCTAACGGAGATATTGTGCTTTTTACTGTAAATAATCAGCGCGTATTTGACGTTGGTACCGGAGACATCGTTTTTTGCCTTGATCATTCAGGGAAATTAAAATGGAACTATATGAGAAATGATTTTGAGGATATAACTATTAAAAAGGATGGCAGTATTGTTTTAACGGGTGATACTTCAGTTGTTTTAGATTCTACAGGAAAAGAATTAAAAATACTTAGCCATAATGATTATCATTGGGATTGGATAGGGCTTAATGCGCCAAATAACGAATTCGATTTCGTTCAGTGGGGTGGAGAAGATAGTTTATTTATTGCACGCTATGATAAGGATTGGAATTTATTCTCACAAACAAACATTGCTCCTGCATATCAAGCATCTATAACGGGTGCTGCAAACATTAATGACAGCACTTATTTTTTAGTGTCTTCAGAAGCACCAGCTGATAGTAATCCAAATATTTACTCATTTATTAAAGTTTATAAAGTCAATTATGCGGGTACTGTAATAGCAACACAGGAATACAGGAGAAAAGACTATACGAGCCCGGAGAACATTGTCAGGACATCAGACGGTAATTTTGTTATTACTGCATATTCTTATAGCGATACACCATATGTTGAATATAGCTACGCAATGAAGATTGATGAAAATTTGAATATAGTTAATTTTAATTCTCATCCTAAAACAAAATATGATTCGTTATGTTCATCAGCAATCACTTCGGGAGATACGATCCATTTGCCTTCCATATATAATAGCATTCCTGTCGGTAGCGATACAATGACAGAAATATTACAAGGAAATATTACTACATCAACCGGTGTATCTCTTAAAAATTCTTGGGTCTATCTATTGGTTTATAATAAGTATGATACCACTGTAGCTGTCGCTGATTCTACAAAAACAGACAAGCTGGGTAATTATTATATCAGAACATTAGTCGATTCATTAGCCTTTTTATACGCAGTCCCGGATTCTTCATCCTTTCCCAAAGAAGTGCCTACTTATTTTAATGATTCTTTTGACGCTGTAGTATTTCCTGAGGCAGTTCCATTAGATTTGACTTATCAACCGTTTGGGGTCTTAGATTTTCATACAGTTCTCGGTAAAAATCCGGGCGGTCCCGGCAAAGTACGTGGTCATCTTGGGCTTTGTATTTCATGCAAGAAACAAGGTAATGCGCCTTTTGTAAAAGTAATCCTAACCGATGAAAATAATATCCCGCAGGCATTTACTTATTCCGATCTGAATGGTAACTTTTCCTTTAATAACCTTGAACTGAAAAAGTATTACGTCTGGGTAGATCAGCCTAAAATGCAAAACAATCTTGCGCCCTCCATTACTTTAACCAGCAGTAGTTCAAAACTGGACAGTTTGTCTTTCACCTTATACCCTGACCGCCTTATTTTAAACAATGGAACCGGAATCGACGATGCCATTTATAATAATGAGACAATCATGATTTATCCTAATCCGGTTACTTCCAATCTCATACTTGAGCTAAAAAACAAATCAAGTTTCGGAAAAATCTTCGTCACTGACCTGTCAGGTAGAGAATTGTACTCTTATAACATTAACGCTTCCAAATTAGACCTTGATATGTCAGCTTTACCATCGGGCATTTATTTGATTCATTATTACGACAACAAAGGTGTTTGGAATGGGAAATTCATAAAGCAATAATCCTGAAGGTTTCGGGCCCTTTGTAGCTTTTCCCAAATTATAACCCCTATTCACCGCGGCGGACCATAAAGAGTACTTTCCCAATTTGCTCTAAAAGCACGAAGTGCTTCCCCCTTTAGGGGGCTAGGGGGTTAAGGTTTTTGCAAACAAAAAATCTTAAAATCTTAAATCACCAAATGACTAAAATCCCCTCTGCTGCCTTTACACGCACACGTGTACAATTAATATTTCGCATTTGTGAAATTAGTTTTTCGTAATTGTTATGTGCATAGAAAATTGGCACGGGGATTTTTTAAAATTTATTTTTTTACTATCAATGGATTAGCTTTTCGGGAACTACATTTTGTGTACAATATTCCCGCAATTTTTGTAAATTTGAGGGAATATTAAACTTGTCCACAATCAATCCACAAGCGCAGTAATCATTGTTCAAAAATTTCTGTGAAGATTTTATACTTGTTTGCTATGATTTGGTATTAGATATTTGCTCCCCTTTAAATAAATATAGAGAATGACGGAAGAGATAGGAAACAGTATTAAGAAGATTAGAAAAACCACCGTTGCTGGTGGTATGTGGTCAGAACTGGGCAAACTCCCGCCCCAGGCCATTGAAACAGAAGAAGCAGTACTTGGCGCACTCATGCTTGAGCGTGATGCCATTAGTACCGCCATTGAAATTTTACGACCGGAAAGTTTTTATAAAGACGAGCATAAGGAAATTTATGAGGCGATCCTCAACCTGTTTGGGAAATCACAGCCGATAGATCTCCTGACCGTCACCAACGAACTACGCCTGACCGCGAAACTGGAGTTTGCCGGCGGCGCATATTATATCAGCGAGCTGACCAACCGCGTTGGTAGTGCCGCGAACCTTGAATACCATGCGCGTATCGTTGCGCAGAAATATATTCTCCGTAAGCTGATCGAGGTTTCCTCTAAGATACAGACGGATGCTTTTGAAGAAACAACGGATGTTTTCGACCTGCTGGACCGTACGGAAAAAGACCTTTTCAGTATCACGGAACAAAACCTTCGCAACGCTCCTGATTCGATGAGTGTACTCATCAACAAGGCGATCAAGCAGATGGAGGAAATCAAGCTGAATACTGACGGTATGTCCGGTATCGGCTCGGGCTTCACTGCCCTGGATAGGATCACTTCGGGATGGCAGCGTTCGGACCTTATCATCCTTGCCGCACGTCCGGGTATGGGTAAAACTGCCTTCGTTTTGGGACTTGCAAGAAATGCCGCAATTGATTTTAATAAACCCGTCGCGATATTTTCCCTGGAAATGTCCTCGATCCAGTTGGTGCAAAGGCTTATTTCCTCCGAATCGGAAATTTCTTCCATGAAGTTGAGAAACGGCGACCTGCGCGACCATGAATGGCAGCAACTGAACTCCAAGATCTCCAAGCTGACACAGGCAAAAATATTTATTGACGATACTCCCGCGCTGAATGTATTTGAGCTTCGCGCCAAATGCCGCCGCCTCAAAGCGCAATACGATATTGACATGGTCATCATCGATTATTTACAATTGATGAGCGGTAACCGCGACGGAAAATCCTCCATGAACCGTGAGCAGGAAATCAGCGCGATTTCGCGTTCGCTGAAAGGGCTCGCAAAGGAATTGAACATTCCTGTAATTGCACTTTCGCAGTTATCCCGTGCGGTAGAGCAGCGCGGCGCGACGAAGAAACCGATCCTTTCCGATTTACGTGAGTCCGGTTCCATAGAGCAGGATGCTGACCAGGTACTATTTATATACCGTCCCGAATATTATGGCCTCACCGAGGATGAAAACGGCAATCCTACACAGGGACTCGCCGAAATTATCATCGCCAAGAACAGGCACGGCGCGCTGGAAACCGTTCCGCTGCGTTTCGTTGATAAATACGCGCGCTTCACCGACTATGACGATTTCAGTTTCTCCGCCGCCGTAGATGACAGCCATCCAAGCCCGAGCGGCAGCGCGATCACCAAGCAAAGCCGCATGAACCAGGACGATGATGATGTTTCGGACGTACCATTCTAATTTCGTTCGCCGCGGCGAAGCGGATTGTGGATTGGAAAAATTGCGAAGTGCGAAGTGCCAATTGCTAATTATTGTTCAAAACGTTCATAGATGTCATCCTGAAAGGATTATATATACCGATAAAACAGAACCAATCGAAGCCAAATTTTACAGTTAAAGTGCTGTAATATAAATATTTATTTCAAACAAGGGCACATTGGCACAGAATTGGATAAAGGTAAAAGTGTATGTGTTTCCGTATGGAAATACCAAAACTAAACCTTTTATCAATTCTACTATGGCAGACATCAAATTTTACCTCGAAAAGCGCAAGGACAAGACAACAGGAGAACCTATCACCGAGAATGTGCCTATCCTGCTCTTTTATAGTTTCGCTGGGCAACGGCTCCAATATTATACAGGACATCGAATAGATGCCCACAAGTGGGATGCCCAGAACCACAAGGCTAAGAAAGGGTTTGCCGAATCCTCCAATATCAATAATGATCTAAC
>CAILMK010000005.1 GCA_903835275.1 uncultured bacterium
AAATTCTACTTAATACTGACTACTTATTCTTTACTACTGCGTTTCACACCCTGAACAAATCCGACATAATTGCATCTGCCATCAATTTTCCTTCTTTGGTAAGTACGATTATATTTTTGTTTTGAATAATAAATCCCTGCTCAATATAACCGGATAATTGTTGCTCCAATTCCGCAAGGATTCTATCACCGAATCTTCGTTTTATTATGTCAAGATCCATGCCCCACATAGTGCGGAGGGATGTCATAACATACTCATTAAATTGCTGGTCAGTATCCAGTATTTCAACTTCGGAATAACCTGATTCTTCATTAACAAGGGAAATGTATTTTGCATTATTGGAAATATTCCATTGACGTGTTTCTCCGTTATAAGAATGTGCAGATGGCCCAAGTCCGAGATACTTTTTAGACAACCAGTAACTGCTGTTATGCTTTGCGTACATCCCGGGAATACTGAAATTTGAAATTTCATAATGTTCAAATCCGTTGGTTTGTGCCCATTGCATCAGCAAAAGAAAATGTGCTGCGGTTTGTGCATCATCCACTGCTTTTGATTGGTGTGTTTTAATAAGATGATCCAGTTGCGTTTTGGGTTCTACTGTCAGGCTGTATGCAGAAAAATGAGGGACGGATAGACTCTTCATCGTGTCGAGGTTTTGTTCCCATATTTCATCCGTTTGTCCGGGAATGCCATAGATCAGGTCAATGCTTATGTTATCAATGCCGGCCTCCTGAGCCATTGTTATGCAATTCAAAGCCTCTGTTGCATTGTGCGCGCGGTTCAGATAGAGTAATTCAGCTTCCGAAAAAGACTGAACCCCTATACTCAAACGGTTGATGCCGCTTTTTTTTAGGGACATCAGTTTTTCCATGTCAAGGTCATCAGGGTTGGCTTCCAGCGTTATTTCCGGATTTTCCGCAATATTAAATTCCGCATGGATTTTACCCAGTATTTTATCGAGTTCTTCCTCTGTAAGCATGGAGGGAGTGCCGCCGCCAAAATAAATGGTTTCAATACTTTCGGCCGATAAATATTGCTTCCGTTGATCTATTTCCAGCAGAATAGCATCCACAAGGGCTGGTTTATTTTTAACTTGCGTCGAAAAATGGAAGTTGCAGTAAATACAGGCCTGCCTGCAGAAAGGAATATGAATATAAATGCCTGCCATGAACTGCCGATAGATAGTATTGATACAAAGGTACGTTATTACGCATAGAATGTTTTTTAGAGCGCACATCAACATTGAAAGGATCTTTTCCCGCATTCGTGGGAATTGGATATTTCTTGCGTTGTGCTTTTTTTCAGCACTTTTTAGCAGCAATTCCCTTTACGCCCAAAAGCATTCCATAAAGATCATTCCCATAGGGGATTCAGCCTTCTTCTCTAAAAATATTTCCTACAATAAAACGTATGCGGACCAGCACGAAAAGAATTCCATATTGGATAATGTTTTGCTGGATATGTATGGCTATTCCTATCTTTCCGCAAGGTATGAAAGGGTAGGGAAGGATACGAATAACATAGTGTTAAAACTCTATACAGGCAAACCGTTGAAATGGGCTAGCCTTCATCCCGGTAATGTAGATGAGGGTTGGCTGACCATGGCAGGATACAGGGCAAAAATGTATAATAATTCGCCATTTACGTATAAGCAACTAAAAGACCTGATGGAAAAGCTGCTTTCCACAGCTGAAAATAACGGATATCCATTTGCACGTTTGCAATTGAAAAATGTAAAATCGGGTGAAGGTTCCGTAGAGGCGGAATTACACATCAATAAAGACCGGCGCATTGTATGGGATTCACTGGAGGTGATCGGTGATGTAGATACCGCGATAAACAGGGATTTTTTAAGATGCTACCTGGGAATTGTACCCGGAAAGCCGTACAGTGAAAAAATAGCGAGGAATATCCGCACCCGTCTGCGTGAAGTGCTCTATATCAAGATAAACTCCGATCCGCAGATTATATTTAAAGGTGAAAAAGCGCGTCCGCGCATATTTATAGAGGAGCAGAAAGCAAACCGCCTGGATGGAATACTTGGTTTTGCTCCGAACAGTTCGCAAAATAATTCCTTCCTGCTCACCGGCGAAGCCAACCTTGCCCTGCTGAATGTAATGGGCGATGGCATAAAACTCGCGCTCGGTTACAAGAGTTTTCTGGGCTCTTCACAGCAGGTAAATATAAACATGGAATATCCATATTTCTTCGGCTTGCCCTTAGGCCTGACAGAGGATTTCAACCTGTCCAAATTTGATTCAACCTACTATATCCTGGACAATAAACTCGGCTTGAATTACTACCTGAGCGGCAAGGATTATTTCAGGATCATTTACAATAACAATACCACGCATTTGCTCAATGCATCTATCTATGCCAATACGCATGCGCTTCCTCCGTTCCTCGATGTTTCCACGGATTGGTATGGAATAGGATTGCACCTGGAGGATTATGATTACAAGTATAATCCGCGAACCGGATACAGCATAAGTATAGAGGGAAGTGTCGGGACAAAAACCATTTCAAAAAATGTACAGATTGAGTCTTCCCTTTATGATAGTCTACAATTGAGAAAGGTAGTGTACCGCTATAATGCAGACCTGGAGTTTTTTGTCCCTCTGGCAAAGCGCAGCACTATGAATTTAGGCATTCAATCAGCAGTGATTGCTGACAATGAATTGACACCTAACCAGGTATTCAAGATTGGCGGATTGCATAATCTTCGCGGCTTTGATGAGCAATCCATTTATGCAAGCAGTTATTATATTCCCAGAGTGGAATATCGCTATCTCGTGGACAGGAACTCCAATTTTCAGTTGTTTTACAATATGGCGTATTATCGCGAAGACATCCGTCACTATAATAAGCAGGATACTCCCATGGGCATGGGGCTTGGATATAATTACCTGACCAAAGCGGGATTGTTTTCCATTAGCTTTGCAGTAGGAAAACAAATGGACGAACCGTTCGATTTTAACGCTGCTAAAGTACATATTGGCTACCTGAATAGATTTTAATGAGATCCGGAATATTATTCATACTTCTTACATTGATCACCTTCACGGATGCTAAGGCGCAATTGCCTCCTCCACCGGGACCGGATAGTATTGCTATAAAATTACAACTGCGCCAGCTCAGAAAAGAGGACTCCTTAAAGGCACATACGTATATTAATAGAATATTAACTGCAGGGAAGGATAGCTCTGAACTTATTGTAAACAAGGAACATGTCCTCAGAAAAGATGGGAGAATCCGCAACAGCTATAAAAATATTCCTTCTTACGTGGCTTACTTATTTTTGTTTGCCTTTGCTCTGCTTGCTATAATTGTGATCATTGACAGGGAATTGCTAACGCAATTATTCGGCTGTCTCTTGAATCCCTCGCAATTGATTGGCCTGTATAATGAAGGAAGGTTTGGATTCAATTTCCTGAATTTTGCCTTTGACTTCATTTTTGTACTTTCAGTATCCGTCATTATCCAGTTTGTCTTTTTTCAATACCATCCGGAGTATTTCGTCTGGATCGCCATCTTTACCCTCGCAGCTTATTTTATGAAGGTTGTCTTTATCCAGATTTGCGCCTATTTGTTTTTTGACCGGCGCGTTGCTATTTCGCATTCGCTTTTTGATTTGCTTTTTACAAGGCTTTTGGGGTTGGTGCTGCTTCCAATTGTTTTTTGCGCACTGTACCAAACCCTGTATGGGATGGTTTTTTTGATGGTCATTCTGTTTGTGGTGACACTATGCCTTTACCTTATTTGGCTAATAATGTTGCTATTAAAGATGAAGTTGGATAGGGTTGGTGGAGTTTTCTATCTAATGTTGTATCTTTGCGCCGTTGAGGTATTTCCACTACTGATTATTTTAAAAAACTTCCTAATATAAGGCGTTAGATTGCATGGATTCGAAGGACTTAAAGGTTAAAACTATACTTATTTCGCAACCTGCCCCGACTGATGTGAAATCCCCTTATGCGGACTTGAAGGATAAGTACCGTATCCAGTTTACATTTCGCCCGTTCACTCATGTTGAGCCTATTCTTGCAAAGGATTTCCGCAAGGATAAGATCAATATCCTTGAGTATAGTGCTGTGATATTCAGTAGCAAAACCGCCATTGAACACTTTTTCCGCATCTCTGAGGAAATGCGTGTTGAGATACCCCAGGACATGAAGTATTTCTGTGTAACGGAAGCCATCGCGCTTTATCTTCAGAAGTTCATCGTTTACCGTAAAAGAAAAGTTTTCTATCCTAAAATGAAGGAAACGGATATTTACCATATCATATTGAAGCACAAGTCGGAAAACTATCTCGTTCCGTGTTCCAATGTGGGTCAGAGCGAAGTGGTTGAATTCTTTAAATCGAATAAGCTTAAGTACAGCGAGGCGGTCATTTACCGCACCGTTTCCAGTGACCTGAGCGACCTTGCAGAAGTCAAGTACGATATTCTCGCATTTTTCAGTCCTGCAGGCCTGATATCAGTGTTTGATAACTTCCCGGACTTCTCTCAGGATAATACACGTATAGCTGCCTTTGGGTCAGCTACCTGCCAGGCAGTCCTGGATGCAGGTTTGCGTCTTGAT
>CAILMK010000006.1 GCA_903835275.1 uncultured bacterium
ATTGCGAAATGCGAATTGCCAATTGCGAAGTGTTGGCTCAAAACGTCCAAAGTTGTCATCCTGAAAGCCTGCCTGTCGTCAGACAGAGATCTTCCCAGCACAGTTGACGGTATAGTTAATAGATTGAAATGTCTTGAGTTATCCTCCCTCTCTCTCGGAGAGGGAGTTAGAGGGTGAGGTCAGAGCAACACCACTTCTTCCACTACCACAGATCCTAATTCATGATTGACGCGGTCAATGATCTTTGAACGCGAGTAGGTAAGTTCCATTTTCAGTGCGGCGGAATCTACCTTAATGAAAAGCTTTCCGTTTTTCAGATAAAGATCGCGGGTATGTTTTTCAATCATCGCCCCCATGATCCTGCCCCAGCTATTCACCAATTGCGCCTCATACACTTTCCCTTTCAGTTTATATACATGAAGCATATTATCTATGGCTTCTTTCAGGGTTACCTCGTTCGTTTTCTTCATCCTTTTATATTTCCTTCCTTAGCTTGACGAAATTTACATATTAAACGATCAAATCGCCTATAAAATTTTCAACAGGCTAAGTGCTTATCTTCTTAGTAGTTCAGTATAAAATCAAGTGCAATTAATCACAATACATGCAAGCTTCCTCACAGGCTGTGGATAATTCAATTTATTGTTTGTTCTTTAGCTGTTTAGCCTGTTAGGCATCGTAACTAATTGTGACATTTTCAGTTACAGGATGGCTCTGGCAGGTAAGTATATAACCGTCAGCAATTTCAGCATCGGTCAGGCCTTCCCTGTCATCCATTATAACCTTTCCGGAAAGCAGTTTCGCCCTGCATGTACAGCAGGATCCAATCATGCATGCATACGGAGGATCCAGGTCATGATCCAATCCTGCGTCGAGTATGCTTTCAGAAGGTTTTACTTTGATTTCCGTTTCCTTGCCATCCAGTATTACTTTGACGGTGGCAGTAACCGGATCGTTACTTATATTTTTCGGTTTTTCCTCGGCATCCGCATGAGTGAGCGGCGCTGAAAAATGTTCTTCATGAACCTGTTGTTGTGGTACACCCATTTCCTTGAGGGCAGTAGTTGCCTCGAGCATCATTCCCGATGGTCCGCAGACAAAATATTCATGGGGAAGGGCACGCGGTTCACCCGTTACAAATTCCTTTATCTTATCCTTTAAAAGCCTGCCTTTATGGCCATTCCAGTCTCCCTTTGGAGCAGTAAGTGAATGTATTACTTTCAGCTTGCCGGGGTTTTGATCCAACAGGGCTAAAAGCATCTTGTTGAAAATAATGGATTCCTCGTCGCGGTTGCCGTAAATAAGTGTTACGGAACTTCCTTTTTCGAAGTGCAGTACACTGCGCAATATGGACATGAGCGGGGTAATGCCGCTGCCTGCTCCAATCAAAATATAGTGTTTGGACTGTGATGCGTCCAGTGTTGCCGTGAAATTACCCAATGGAGGAAGAATATCCATATAGGCGCCTTCTTTCAGGGTATCGTGCAGCCAGGTGGAAACCTTGCCGCCGGGAGTCACCTTTACAGTCACCACGAGGTCATCATCCGTGTAAGGGCAGGAACTTAAGGAGTAAGCACGGTTAAAGTGCTTATTATCAATTTCAACCTTCAGGGTAAGGTATTGACCCGGTATATAGTTGAATTCCTGCTTATCCGGGTTTGCAAAGCAAATGGAAATTGCATCAGGAGTTTCCCTGACTACCCTTGTTATTTTAGCTTTGGTAAATTTAAGTGCCATGACAAATACTGTCCGTAATTTCTTTTAAAAAGGGAGCAAAGATAATGAAAAAGGGATTTAAGATTTAAGATTTACGATGTAAGATTTTGAAATGTACGAGTTAGTTCCCCTCTCTTAAAGGAGAGGGGCTAGGGGTGAGGTCATTCCGCAATCACTTGCGGAAAACGTCCCTCGAGGAAGCCTGTGCCGTCGCAGTCATAAGCACTTCATTGAGGCATACGTGCGCCGGACGGCTCAATACGAACCATATAGTATCTGCTACATCCTCCGGATGCAAGGGTTCGAAGCCTTCGTACACTTTTTTGGCTTTTTCTTCGTCGCCTTTAAAGCGCACCAACGAAAATTCTGTTTCCAGTAGTCCGGGATTGATGGAGGTAACTTTTATATTGTGGGGCAGCAAGTCAATACGCATGCCCTTGTTCAAGGCATCTACAGCAAATTTTGTAGCACAATAAACGTTCCCTTTCGGATAGACTTCTTTACCTGCGGTTGAGGATATATTGATAATATGTCCGCTGTTATTTTTTATCATCAAAGGAGATACTTCCTTGGTCATGTAAAGAAGCCCCTTAATGTTTGTATCAATCATTGCTTCCCAGTCTTCCAGATCTCCGTCCTGTATATCGGAAAGTCCCGCAGCCAGCCCTGCATTATTGATGAGTACATCTATATTTTTCCATTCAGTGGAGAGTGAAGAAATAGCATTTTTCACTTCCTCGTATTTGCGCACATCAAAATTCAAAGCAAGGACCTGAACAGAATATTTACCCGTAATTTCTTTTGTGATATGATCGAGGCGATCCTTTCTTCTTCCGGTAATGATGAGATTATATCCGTGAGAAGCGAGTTCGAAAGCAGTACTTCTTCCAATTCCGGAAGTAGCTCCGGTGATAAGTGCAATTTTAGTCATAAGAGAATTTTAAAGCTGCGAATTTCGCAATTTTCGGGGGATAATAAAGGTGTTAGCGATAAATGCTATTTGAAGTTCCTGACCCAGAAGGGGTCAAACGTTTATAGAAAATGAATTCCCCTCCTACGTACGACCCCGACGGGGTCGGAGAAGAGTGAGCAGCCTATTTTTACTATAAAGGTGCGATCCCTTCAGGATCATATTGAATACGCGAAGAGGATAGATTTATTCCTTCACAAACTTTGAATTCCATGTCCTGTCCTTATCCTGATACCTGATAAAATACATTCCGGATTTAAGAGAAGAAACAGGAATTATATTGTTCGAAGCAGAAATATTTATAATGAAAATTTCCTTTCCTGAAAGATCAAGAATACACAATGTCCCCTTATCCGTTAATCCATTTCTATCCAATGTTAATGTATTGGCAGCAGGGTTAGGATAAATACTAAAAAAAGAAACCATTTGTTCATCTGTTACTATTCCAGTATAGGATGCTCTTGATGATTCGCAGGCAGTATCTACACAGGCGGCTTCATAGTTCCCGGATTGGGTAATTACAACATACGGCTTATGAAAAGCAATAAGATTTCCATTCAGATACCAGTTGGTATATCTGCTGGTACAGGTAGAATATAAAGTGTCTTTTCCGTGAAGGACTACATTTGCACTGGATGCAGGAGTATGGGATATTTTTATATGGATAGTATCAGCATTGGTGCAGCCCGTTCCATTGTTATCAGTGATCTGAAGGTAAAAAGAAGTATCGCTATGGGCTTTAGCTTTCAATGTCAAGGAGGGGTTTCCGTTACTCCAGGAGTACATGTAAGGCTTATTTCCACCACTTGTCCATGAAGGAATCGTGATAGTTGCACTGTCGCAGATAATAGTGTCCCTTGGCAGATCTATTCTTACATAGGCAGGAATTAATACATATCCTGTAATTACACTTCTACTGCCAAAATGATTTGATACTGTTAGTGAATAAGATTCCGAATCTCCACTAATTCTATAATGATGTCTTATGATTGCTGTTCTGCCTGATAATCCACTGGGGCCAACCCAACTAAAACTGTCCACAACACTACCGGTATCAGCTTTAAAAGTAAAAACCCAATTTCCACAACCGGAATCAATAACGGTAACTTTCCCGCTTGCTTTCGGGCTGCCAAATAAAGAAGCTGAAAATAAGAAAAGGAAGCTTAATAAGGTAAAAATGTATTTCATAAAATATTTTTTATCAAAGATAATTAATCTATTAGACAAGCGGAATGAAATTGGTTGCAATTATCTTAAAAATCAGGGCAACTCCAAAATCCGTTTATCAAAATCAAATGGAAAACCATTAAAGTTGGTATTGTTGATCATAAAAATAACGATATCCCTTTTCTTCAATTCAGTATCCAGGTTATAGGATTGGGTTTTTCTGTCCTCGTGGAACTTACTTCGCACAGTCATATTATAATACCAAAACGTCGAGCTGTCACTGAATATATTTCCGAATATTCCGCGATCAAACATGTTGTTAAAATAGCTATCACCCATAACCAAAACATTCGGTTTTTTCTCTCCGTTATTAATTATTTTAATATTTGGATAAGCAAGCATCGGTTCCTTAATATTCCATAATAAATTCATTGCAAGTCCAATATCATCATCAGGCTTACGTGGTGTGTCTGTTACGTCAACTCCCTGCCATTCCCTCCCGGGTAATTTAGTGTGAGTGCGTTCTTCAATATATTTTATAAAGGTATCCGTTGCCAGTTCAGCACCGTAGGTTGTCCAGTGAAAACCGGTGTTTGAATAGAGCGGGTATTTTGCTGAATTTCTGATCTTATCAAAGAAGACAGTCAGATCCAGAAAGTCTATATTGTTTTCATTCAGTTGCTCTTTGAAAAGGGCATAATCATTCATTTTTACAGGAGTGGAAGCGTATGGTTCCGGAAAATAATCCCTGTAGAAATATTGGCGGCTCGGATCAATGACTAAGACAAATTTGATATGTTTTTGTTCAAGTTTATCGCGCATTGTTTTAATATTCAGAACGCGTTTTTTTACTTCGTCCCTGCCAAGGCAATCCATTCCCAAATAGCGGCGCATCCCTACTATACTGAATAAAAGTCTATTTTTCCCCATCAACTGGTCATTTACATTCACCTCTCCCCACAAATTGAGGTATAACTGATTTCTTAGCCGTACAAAAAGAGGACGCAAAGAAAATTTGGTTTCCTTGTTATTTTCAAAATCTTTCTGGTATATGCCGTTCATCCAATTCTCCCGGTTAAATACCGGTGGGGCAGGTATATTATATGCCCCATCAAGAACCATCCATTGCGGATGATGAATTTCATCAACAATTAATGGAAGAAATATTATTATTCCAAATACGAAAAATATGAAGCGTTTAAGGTTGGTATGTTTCATGGATTAAAACCTGAAATAAATAAATGGATTAAAACCTGAAGCACTCAATTCTAATACACAAAGCCAAAAGGCACCAATTGCAAATGAACTTTTTACCAGAATGCCAAATACTGTATTCCCCGGTTGATATAACTGCATTTGCAGTGACTGTAATTTTTTGTTGCTCCATACAAAACAAAATAAGGTGGCAAGCAACATTAAGGTTAATAAATGAGAGGATAAAAAAGGCATTTCCTTTCCGGAAAAAACAAACATCCTTTTAAGAAATCCTAATGCATATCGGAGATTTGGCGACCTGAAAAATACCCAGCCAATCATGATCAGGATAAATGTTAAAGGAGTACGGATTATTTTTCCGGCTTTCGACATTAATTTTAGGAAAAACAGCCTGTCCATGATTAAAAGTGTACCATGATAAACACCCCAGATAATAAAATTCCAGGCAGCACCGTGCCACAACCCGGAGATAAGAAACACTACCCACAAATTAAAGAACGTGCGGGATTTGCTTACACGGTTTCCTCCAAGTGGAATATATAAATAATCGCGCATCCAGTTGCTCAGGCTGATATGCCACCTGCGCCAAAATTCAGTGATGTTTTGTGAAATATAGGGGTTGTTGAAATTTTCGGGAAAAACAAATCCCATCATTCTGCCAAGACCAATGGCCATATCTGAATACCCGGAAAAATCAAAATAGATCTGGAAGGTATAAGCAAGTATTCCGATCCAGCAATTGATCGTGGTAAGATCGTGAATACCTGTTCCGAATACAAAATCGGCCTCCTGGCCGATTACATTTGCAATAAGCACTTTTTTAGCAAGGCCGATGATAAACCTTAAAAGTCCGGCAAGCATATCGTCAATTTTATCCTTGACAAGATGCCGGTTAGCAATTTGGTTTGAAATTTCATGGAAGCGTATAATGGGGCCTGCGATGAGTTGAGGAAAGAGCATGATATAAAGAAAATAATCACTTATTTTCTGAAGCGGTTTATCAGCTTTTCGGTAAACATCAATCAGGTAACTAAGTTTGTGAAAAGTAAAGAATGATATTCCTATCGGTAGGGCAACTTCCGCCCAGTGTATAGGAGCGTGCTTAAAATGAACAAGGATATGATCCATGTTGCGCACAAAGAAATTGGCATATTTAAAATAGCAAAGCAGGGATACATTCAGGAATATGCCTAGCCCCAACCACAAACGCCGTTGTCTTGTTTCTGATTTTGCAATGAATTGGGCTATGAAAAAGTCGGCAAGTGTGGAACCCGTTAAAATAAAGATAAACTTTGGTGCTCCCCATGCGTAAAAAATTACACTTCCCAGAAGGGCAACATAATTTTTTAATTTTGCCGGACTTGCAAAAAAGACAAGAAAGAAGATCGGCAGGAAATAAAGAATGAAAAAATTACTGCTGAATAACACGTGCTACATTTTATTTCAAAATTAAGCAATAATTCTGAAATAATCATATATGCAGTTTCAATCAATGATCATCTAATTTGTTAATTTCGCAACAATGCTTCTATGGTCAGTCATCATTTACCTTATAATTTCTATCGCGGTAGGATTGGGAGCTGCTTTGCTGGTAAAAAACACCGAAGATTATCACCTTGCCGGGAGAAGCCTGCCTTTATACATCAGTGCAGCGGCTTTATTTGCCACCTGGTTTGGTTCGGAAACGGTTTTAGGAGCCTCCTCGGTGATGGCGAAAAAGGGATTGTACGGAGTGGTTGAAGATCCTTTCGGGGCATCACTTTGTCTTTTCCTTCTGGGTGCTTTTTTTGCGCGCAGAATGTACAAAATGAATATCCTGACCATTGGTGACTTTTACAGAAACCGTTTCGGAACAAGGGTGGAGCTTGCAGCAAGTATCTGCCTTATTCTATCCTACCTGGGATGGATAGCAGCACAAATGGTGGCAATGGGAATAATTCTTCATGTAGTTTCCGGACTGGATGTGCGGACAGGAATTCTAATTGGTAGCGCTGTTGTAATCCTTTATACTGCGGTGGGAGGCATGTGGTCGGTTTCCATTTCGGATTTTATGCAAATGATCCTGATCATTGTCGGATTGGTATTGGCGCTATGGCAACTGACGAATATTATTCCCCTTCAAACAGTTATTGATAAAACCCCTAAGGATCTGTTTACATTTTATAGGCCGGGTAATTTGACCATGAACCTGAATTATCTTGCGGCATGGATCACCATCGGTTTTGGTTCTATTCCCCAACAGGATGTATTCCAAAGGGTGATGAGTGCGAAATCAGGGAAGGTGGCGGTGCGGTCCAGTTTTATAGCCGGATTCATGTACCTGACTATTGCAATGATCCCACTGGTGATGGCTCTTTATGCGCGCATTTTGGTTCCTGAGGAAGCACAAACAGATACGCAGCTAATGCTTCCGCACATGATATTAAAACATACCGGCATCTGGGTACAGATCTTGTTTTTCGGCGCACTTCTTTCAGCCATAAAAAGCGCTGCAAGTGGTGCATTACTCGCTCCTTCAACAATACTTAGTGAAAATATCATCTATCACTTTATAATGAAGGGAAAGGAAAAAGTAAAGCTTAATGTTTCGCGTTTTTCTGTGTTGATTATTGCCGCAATGTCACTCACTATGGCATTGATGAAAAATAATATTTACGAATTGGTAGCACAGAGTTCCGCGCTTAGTTTAGTGTCATTATTTGTCCCTTTAGTTTGCGGAATGTATTGGAAAAAAGCCAATGCGATGGGAGCATTTCTATCTATAATATTCGGTATGGCAGCATGGTTGATAGCTCTATGGATGGATACAGAAATAAGTGCACTTATATTTGGGCTGGGAGCTAGTATTTTGGGGATGTTGATGGGAGTTGCAAAAGATAAATTTTCCATTCGCCGCGGCGAACTATGAGATTTTGAAAATTGAGATTATAATGATTTTCAAAATTTTTGTAATTTGGGAAATCTAACTTAGAATATACTATAGATTTAATAATTAACATGCAAAAAATAGTTGTACTTACAGGAGCAGGCATCAGTGCGGAAAGTGGCATTCCAACTTTCAGAGATGCAGGTGGACTGTGGGAAGGATACCGCGTAGAAGATGTTGCTTCCCCTGAAGGATGGAGAAAAGATCGTGAATTGGTACTTGATTTTTATAACCAACGCAGAAAAGGAATCCGCAATTCACAACCGAATCCCGGCCATATTGCCCTTGCAGAATTGGAAAAGAAATATGAGGTTGTTGTTATTACCCAGAATATTGATGATCTTCATGAACGTGGAGGCAGTACAAATGTTATGCACCTGCACGGGGAAATTTTCAAGGCAAGAAGTACGGTGGATGAATCTTTGATTTATGATCTTGGCGAAAAGGATATTCAAGTGGGAGATAAATGTGCAAGAGGTTCGCAACTGCGACCGCATATAGTATGGTTTGGAGAAGCAGTACCAATGATTGAGCAAGCTGTTTTAGAGGTCATGGAAGCGGATATTGTAATGATCATTGGAACGTCAATGGTAGTTTATCCTGCGGCAGGTTTGGTTCAATATGCAAAAAAAGACATTCCGATTTATTTTATTGATCCTAATATTCCCAATGGTTTGAATTATAAAAATCTGGCGGCTATTCCTAAAAAGGCATCGGAAGGTGTGCCTGAAATTGTGAAAAAGTTGATTAGGGAATAAATTATTTTCTCCTATACAAATCGAACTCTTTCAAATCCAGATCCATTTTTTTGTACACAGAAGTATCAGGTTTGGATAAGGTTTTCTCCTCGAGAAAATAATAATGATTTTGATCAGGGAAGGTGCAACTTATATTATAATACCTCAACAAATAAAATTGAAGGGTCCATATATCTTTCATGCTTTTATGCAGGGTAATTATTGAATCCGGTTTAATAATGTTCCCAACTATGTAAACATCATGAAGCATATCTTTATCCCTGCTTGCCTTCCCTTTTTGTGTAAAGGAAACGGAAATAGTTAGCATTAGTATTATAGCCGATACAATACTGAAATTACGAAGCGTTTTTTGTGAATTTAAATTCCGTTGAATCCACTCATTTACATAAGGAGCACAAAGAATTGCTATTGCTATTCCAAAAAATGCAAACGATGGATGCATGTAGAATTTCTTTTGTACTGGCGTCAGTAATAGCGGAACAGATGCTGATAATGCCAGTAGCAAAAAGAAAAGTGATTGTTTGAATAAAGCCTGAGTATATTTTATATCAGGATATTTTCTCCTTAACGGTAATACAATCAAAAGACATAAAACTATGAGTGGTATCATTTCCTCAAGTATGCCACCAAGGATATAAAACCTACTCGATACTGTTGGATTATTATTTACCCGGTACAATAATCTTTTCGTTACATAAAACACAAGGCTATCGTGCGCAGGAGGATAAAGCATTAGTAACAAATAAATAATCACAGGAATCGCAAAGATCAAAATGCTTTTTCCAATTGCTTTTGGCAAGGAAATCTGTTTTGGGAAAAGTAATCCGTAGAAAAACAAAGTCGCCAATGGAAATAAGCCCGGTATACCTTTTGATAATGATGCCAGAAAAACGCTAATGCCTCCAAGAATAAAAAGAATGACTGAATTTTTTTGCGATTGAATTCCTTTCAGGATCAAATAAACCGCCGAGGAAGTAAAAAGTCCCATGGTGTTTTCCAGCATATTGTTATTATAGCTCCAATAGCAGGTGGGTATTAGAATCCAGAATAATACCGGTAGCCAACTTGTCTTTTGAATTTCTTTATCTTCAAATGGAATATTCTTCCAAATACCCATGATGATAAAGGCATTTAATACCGCAATTACAAGGGAATAAAACCTTTCAACATACATGCTATCTCCAAATAACCTGAAAAACAGGGATTGTAGCCAATATACCAATGGAGGTTGCTCCATAAAGCTATTAGAACCGCCCATGCTCCAGGTTTGGCTCAGGTAAGGGAACCAGAAAGTCCCCTTATTGTGGGCAAGGTTCTTGGCTACGCAGGCATATTGCTGTCCATCCATGAACATCCCATCCTGTATCAGGGCCGGCAGAATCAGGCCCAGCAGGACTGAAAATGTCAAAAGAACGAAGGGAAGATTCTTGCTGGAAGTCATGATTCAATAATGGGCAAAATTATTCAATTATTGATAATAAGCCTTAAATGATTTGACATAAGTTAAAATTAGATTTCTTTTTCATTCTAATATTCATAAAAGCTATCTTTGAATAACCAAATGAAATGGAGCTTAAAATATGTTCTTAATGCTTTTGCATGATTGTTAATCACAAATATATGCTTTGCCCAGCAGGATATTTATGTTGCGCCAAATGGGGCGATGAATATGTTCCCGGCAAGCAATTTGACTGTCTTTGGGAATCTTATTAATGATGCTTCAGGTGGTCTAAATTGCGCCGGCGGCGGGGATCTTTACCTTTATCGTCATGTTGCCAATGGTATCGGGAATAGCAGAGTATATGATGGTCCACTAGCGTCTAAGCCTTTGAATCCATACAATAGTGGCGGAGCATTCATAACTGTCTGGAATCTTCATACTGATAATACAGTCGGAAGATCAATGAGTGGAGCTTTAGCTGTGAACGCGGATAGTGGTTATGGAAATATTCAGATTGAACAGGAGCTGCGCGTGCAGCATACACATTATTTTGAAAATGGAATGATTTGGACTCCAAGGAACAAGTGGATACATGCTTTTATAAATTATTACGGAGATAGTACCTCGTACGTTAACAACTCAAACCTCCGTCATATTGATGGTTATGCTGCTTATACCGGTTGCCATGATTTTATTTTTCCCATAGGTGATGGAATAAATCAAAGAAATGCAGGAATCAGTAATCCTGATTGCGGGATTTTTCGCTATGCATATTTTAAATTGGATCCTCAAAATAATATCAGTGGTATCAGTGGCAAAACAAGTATGAATGATTCACTATTGCATGATAAGGGTGGTATAGTTAAGGTAGCGCATTCGGAATTTTGGGACATTGATGGTACCGCAAATACTTCCGTTACTTTAAGTGCTCTAAATTCTGTTCATGGTTATTCTGCCTGGGATTCCGCAATTAATTTTAACGGAAAATCTCCATCAGATCTTGTGATAACCGGCTTTAACGGCTATTGGCAGAATTTAAAAATCAACCCGCGAAATTCATCAATGTCTTCTGACGCTTCATTTGGTAGTGTTGTGTCAGTTGTTCCGGATTCGGGATACAGTCTTTTCACCTGGGGATTGGAAGATACCACTCTGACCTCTGTTGAAGTAATTGATAACAAAGTCCCATCATTTGTAGTAAAGGATCTGAATACGATGGCGGGAAATTCGCTTCGTTTCACGGTTGGTAATTATACAGAAACTACCAGGATGGATATTCTTTTATTTAGTACGGCAGGAGTATGTTTGTATAAAAGGGAATTCTCAATTATAAGTGGTGACAACACAATTGAAATACCAATGGGAGGATATGCACAGGGGATTTATTTCCTTGATATATATTCAGCAGAAAAGCCCATCAGCATCAGAAAAAAAATCATTAAATATTAAAGAAACTATTGGCAATGAAATATATTTCTCTTTTTCTGTTTGTATATTTATCCTTCGGGAATTCAGTATTTGCGCAGATAAAAATAGGCAGTAATCCCACAGTTATTGATTCCAATTCCTTGCTGGAATTGGAGAGTACTAATAAAGGCTTTCTGTATCCACGGATGAGTACTAAGCAAATGAATGCGATGAATAAGCCACCTGATGGTATGACGATATATAATACAGATTCAAATAATCTGATCTTACGTGCCAGTAGCAAGTGGATGAATATTTACAGCGGGCCACACAATGGAAATAATATTCTTGAAGAGGACATGGGTTGCGTTTTCGTTCATAAATATTGCACATCAGGGGATGGGACTTTTTTGAATCCATGGAAATCAAGTGATAGTTCTGCAGGGATTAAGGAAGCGTTAAAGCATCTGTCACCTACCCGCAGGATCGTTTACTTCAAGCCTGGTTACTATGCCACTACAGGGGCACAAAATATAGATTTTAGCAAATACCTTCCAAATTTATCCGATCCTTATTGGAGTGTCGCTTTTTCAGGATATGGGATAGAGTTTCAGGGGCATGGGGCAGCAATTTACGTAAATGGCGGCGCTTCCCTGACCGGTAAAACGCCGGGCATTTTATTCTCATGGCCTGGAACACATGTATTTTACTGGAAATTTACCGGTTTGCAATTTTATGGTGCAGTGGATACCGCCCTGGTGCAGTGGGGTGGAACCTCAACGCCCGGTTTATATCTCAATGGATGTGATTTTGATATTTCCGCGAATAATGGCTATGTCCCCACAAATTATAAAACGAAAGCATCTTCGGCCTGCGCTATTAAAATATTTGAACCCCTGGAGTCCCGTATGCATTTGGTAGGAGTAAGCGCCACAGGATCAGGAGTTGTATTGAATGTGGCGACTTTTTGCACCATCAGCGGAGCCTTTAGCAATACTATAATTCCGAACACCAATACCATCTATCCTTATTCGTATGGACTGAATCTTATTAACTGTCAGTCAAATGACTTTACCCACATGGATCTTGAAATAGCGTATAGCGGTATCAAGTTTGACCAGTGGAGTATACAGAATACCTTTAGTGCCATTTTCGTATCCCAGTGTGATTCAAACGGCTGCACCTTTGATAACAGCACCCAGGTGACAAAAGGCAAAAATGTGGTTATTTCAATTAGAAGTGGTCCTACTGTAAATACTCCTACCAAAACACCCCCTCAGAAATTATATTCTCCTGCAGGGGATTCAACCCTCTTCAAGGTGGAAAATTATTTTAATTTTTGATCCGATAAAATTTTCAGGAATTATCTGGCACAGTATTTGGTTCTATGTAGTAACTTTGAATCTTAACACTTTTAAATCTAATACAACTATGAAGAAATTAATGTTATTGGCTACCGCACTTACCTTTGGATTTGCTGTTAGCACTACTACTTTGCACGCAGGAACTTGCGGCGATGGCAAAGATGGAAAAGCTTGCTGCAAGAAAGGCGCGGCTAAGGATGGCAAAACTGCTGCTTGCTGCAAGAAAGGCGGAACTTCCGCTAAGGCTGATGCAAAAGGCGAAGCATCCAAGAAAGTTGATACCAAGAAGACCAACTAATCTGTTTGGATAAATTTAGAAGGGCCTTCCCGAAAGGGGAGGCCTTTTTGTTTTAGGAATTTCCCTATTTTTGAATGCTTTAATAATACTTTTATGAGTGGTTCAAAAGCAGATGAATTTAACAGCTTTCGCGAGAAGATGAATGCAAAGATCTTTGATGCGAATAACAAGGTCATCAACAGGTATTTCAATCTGGACACCAATGCTTATATGGAAGGAGCGCTGGATGTAAAGACGAAGGAAATGATGGGTTTGGTGGCATCAATGGTATTGCGTTGCGATGATTGCATCAGTTACCACGTTGGCCAGTGTCATGAGTTAGGCGTTACTGAAGAAGAACTTTTCGAGGTTTTCTCCATAGGCTTAGTGGTGGGCGGTTCCATTGTGATCCCACATTTGCGCAGGGCAGTCGACTTCTGGGAAGAACTGAAAGCCCGCGCCTGATTTTTATTTTAACTGAAGTTTTCTATTTTTAAATATGAAGAAATTATTTTTACTGGATGCCATGGCACTTATATATCGTGCACATTTTGCATTCATCAAGAGTCCAAGGATAAACTCCAAGGATGTAAATACATCGGCGGTATTCGGTTTTACTAATGTATTGCTCGATATCATGAAGCGCGAGAAGCCCACGCATCTGGCTATTGTATATGATACCAATAAGCCAA
>CAILMK010000007.1 GCA_903835275.1 uncultured bacterium
AATCATAGGCATGGCACTGCTCAAGGGATTATTTATGTACCTGATGAGGCAGACGATCATTGTCATGTCCCGTCATGTTGAATACGACCTTAAAAATGATATTTTCAATCATTTCCAAAAACTGAGTGTCAGCTATTACCGCCGCAACAATACCGGCGATATGATGGCGCGGATCTCTGAAGATGTAAACCGTGTAAGGATGTACATTGGTCCGGCCATCATGTATTTCATCAATCTTTTAAGTACCATAATCCTGGTGGTAACGATCATGCTTTCAGTGAATCCAAGGCTGACAATGTATGTACTAATGCCGCTCCCTATACTGGCAATTGCCATGTATTATGTTAATGACATTACCTATAAACGCGGTACCTATTTCCAGGAACAATTATCAAGGATGACCACTTTTGTACAGGAATCTTTTTCAGGAATAAGGGTGATTAAATCCTTCGCTTCGGAAGAAAGTGTACGAACCCATTTTGATGATGAAGTTGAACTATACAAGAACCGCGCGCTTTATCTGGCACGTGTGGATGCCTTGTATTTTCCGGCGATTGCACTATTGATAGGACTCAGTACTCTTATCACTCTATATGTTGGTGGAGACGAAGTAATGGCAGGAAAATTATCCGCGGGAAATATTGCTGAATTTTTCATGTATGTAATTGTTCTAGCATGGCCCGTTGCAGCGATCGGATTCACAGCAAACTTAATACAGCGCGCAGCAGCTTCACAGGCGCGCATTAATGAGATCATGGATATCAAACCGGATATTGAATGGGAAGATGAAGAGGAAAATCCTGAAATATTCAAAAGCCCGTCTTCCTATGCTATAGAGCTGAGAAATGTCAGCCTCACCTATCCAGATACAGGGATTATCGCGCTGAATGATATAAATATTTCCATCCGCGAAGGTGAATCCCTGGGTGTTTTAGGACATACAGGCTCGGGGAAATCCAGCCTCGCCTATTTACTGTTACGCCTCTATGATACATCCTCCGGTGAAGTTTTAATTGATGGAAGAAATATCAAGGACATTGACCTTGGAAAATATCGTAAAGATGAAGGCTATGTTCCGCAGGATGATTTCCTTTTTTCGGAATCCATTGAAGATAATATTTTATGGGGAACGCGAGACATTTTTGAAAAAGGGACAGGGGACAATGGACGAGAGACAAAGGGAATAGTGGAACATGCAGCGACGGTTTCCGATGTACACAAGGATATTATTAATTTTCCGAAAGGCTACGAAACCATGCTTGGCGAGCGCGGCATTACCCTTTCCGGCGGACAAAAACAGCGCGTGGCAATTGCGCGCGCCATTGCGGGAAGTCCGCGTATATTGATTCTTGATGATTGCTTTTCCGCCATAGATACCAATACAGAAGCACAGATTCTTCAAAATCTAAGTACTGAAATGCGCGGAAAAACTTCTGTACTAATCAGTCACCGGGTTTCCACCGTAAAAAATTGCACGAATATCATCGTATTGCAGGCAGGAAAAATCATTGAACAGGGCAAACACCAGGAATTGGTGGATAAAAAAGGCTATTATTATACGCTCTTCCGTAAACAGCTTGTAGAAAAAGAACTTTATGAGCAACAAAGAAACGCCCTCTGATAAAGGTCCGCTGAAGCCACTTCCGCTTGAGGAAGGAGACTATTATTTCAACGAAAAAGGCCTGATGGTTTTCACAGCGAAATATCATTTGAAACGCGGATTTTGTTGCGGAAGTGGATGCAAACATTGTCCGTATGGATCAAAGGGACAAGGGGCAGGTGACGAGGGACAAAAGGAATAAAATTTCCGAATTGTCATCCAGTAGGGATCTTGCCAGTGCTAGAGATGAACTTTCATAGTTGAAGAAACAAAATTTTTGCGATCACAGTAAGTCGGATTCTATTTCCTAATTCATCAAAAATACGGGCAAGTTTATTCCCTGCGGTCAAGAATCCATTTCCTTCAGAATGACAGCTTACGCTGTAAGAAATCACTTCAATATTCATTATTCTGAAAGCTGTTCTTTTGTCAGTTTATACGTAAGCCATTCCTGTTCAAAAACTGCATTGTATTTTTCGTAGAAACGTATAGCAGGGGCATTCCAATCGAGGACTTGCCAGCGCAGACGGGCCGCATTGTTTTCCTTTGCAAAAGCCACTACCCGATCAAATAAAAGCGTACCCATACCATTCCTGC
>CAILMK010000008.1 GCA_903835275.1 uncultured bacterium
GATCGCCTTCCTTTTTTTCTCCTTCATTCGCTAATCCGTTTTTTCCTATGACAACTGGGAAAGACAGCCCTACAGACTGCCATTCCGCATTGGATTTATCACGTGTGAAACATCCGAGCTGAGCATGAATATCATCGGCTGCATCTGCAATTACTTTTACGAGTTGAAGGGAGTTGTCGAGCATAAATATTGCCCGCAAGTTAGTGCAAATATTTTTCCCGAGGATTATGTCTCCCGCAAATCACACTTCCGCCGCGGCGGATCGCTGATATATTTTTCGCAGAAGGATTAAGTTACTCCCCCTCTCTTAAAGGAGAGGGGTAAGGGGGTGAGGTCACGGCTGCACAACAATCAGCTTACCTCCTGCCGGATTATTGTCTTTATATATTTTTAGAATATACGTTCCGTGCAAAATATTGAGATCATTGGAATGATAGGTATAATTTCCTGATGTTTGATCCTTATTAATCAATTCCGAAACTTGCCTTCCCGTCATGTCAAACAAAAGCACTTTTATGCGTGCTTTTTCATTTAGGGAATAATCAATGGTGAAGTTGCCGGAAGATGGGTTGGGATAAACGGAGAATGAAATTGAAGAAGGAGTTATAAAATCAAGCCCGGTCATATATACATTAAAATAAGTCGTAATTGACATTGAACAACCTGTTTTGGTAGACACGGTCATGGTAACCGGGAAACGACCATTTGTATGATACTTGTGATTAGCCAAATAGTTTCCCGAATCGATAAAAGAACTATCACCAAAATTCCAGCTTACATTGGTAATGTCCCATCCTGCAGTATCAGAATTTAGATAAAAACAGTCCCTTTGTTGTATACCATTGCAATTGCTAGGCTTGTATCCGACAAAACATTCAATTTGTACTTTACCGAATCAGAACACGCTTCACCGTAAGACAGTTTCAGAGTCGCATTATAAACTCCTGTTTTGCTATAACTATGACAAACCATATTAACATCTGAATCCTTAGTTCCATCGCCAAAATCCCAGTTATATTTAGCCTGATTATAAATATTGAAAGTACGTGAAAATGTGTCACTAAAGCAAAAGTCATTTCCATTTATGCATTGTGATGAAGGCGATACCAAATACGATTTTTCATTTAGTTTGTCAAATACAATTATAATTCCGGAATAGGTAGCAATACACTTTTTGCCGTTTCTATACCTTATAGTAACTTTGGGAATATAATCTTTTGTAGTATCAGGTGAAGGATCAAAATACGTATGGGTTATTAAGGTATCCTTTAATAAATTAAATCCAAAAATATTGTGACCGGAAGATCCATCACCAAAATCCCAATCAATATCAAGAATCGAATCTTTATCATCAAGAATAAGATGAAATTGCGTACGCAAAGGAGCAAACCCTCTTGTCGGATAACATTTCGAAACAACTATGCTGCATGAATATAGTTTGGCAATATTTATTAAAAGAATAAATGTGCAAATGGCAGTAAGTTGAATCAGATTTTTCATAGAACAAGGTAGTTTAAATACAAGACGTTGAGAATTGACTAATAGTTGTACGAGGAACAGTATTAATATTTGGGACCCAAGTAAGATATAAACAAGTCAGTACTCGCGCGGATAAGCGTGGATTTTTTCGCGTCCGCCGCCGCGGACTCGCAGAAGGATTAAGTTACTCCCCTCTCTTAAAGAAGAGGGGTCAGGGGTTGAGGTCACGGCTGCACAACAATCATCTTCTCTCCTACCGGAACATTGTCTTTATATATTTTGAGAATATAAGTTCCGTGCAGAATATTGAGATCATTAGAATGATAGCTGTAATTCCCTGCCGATTTATTCTGGTTCATCAACTCTGAAATTTGCCTTCCCGTCATATCAAACAAAAGCATTTTTATACGTGTTTTTTCATTGAGAGAATATTCAATAGTGAAGTTGCCGGAAGATGGATTTGGATAAAGGGAGAAAAAAATTGAAGAAGCTATTTCAGGACTTATTGCAGAAAATAAATATGAAACTTGTCCGGGTGACTTTGAATGACAACCCTCCTTAGTCCACACTTCAAAATAAGCCATGTAAATTCCTTGCTTTGCATAGGAATGACTGGTTGACCAATTGGTAGAATCCATGGCTGTGCTATCTCCAAAATCCCAACGGAATTTTACAATATGAAAGCCGATGGTATCCGGTATCGTTGGTGTAAATGTAGTACGTCCATTATTCCCTACGCCAAAACTTCCGAGCACATTTGGAAGAACGTGAACTTTGCCTTGTATTAAATCCTCTGCAGTACATCCATGGGCATCAGTAATGATTAGTTTAATATCATATTTGCCCGGATTAGTATATTGATGACAACCGTTGACGGGACGACCATTTCCACTGCCCTAAACTGTCAAATAA
>CAILMK010000009.1 GCA_903835275.1 uncultured bacterium
CATCATAGCCCAGTTCATGGGTTACCTGATGTAAATTTTTCCCATCCAGGTCCATTGTCCATAATTCCAGATCACCGGAACGTGTAGATGTAAATACTATTTTCTTGCCATCCGGGGAAACGGTTCCTTCCGCATCATATCCCGGTGAATTGGTTAATTGCCTTTTTATTTGACCTTTCATGTTGGAAACGTATATATCGTAGCTGCTGTACACCGGCCATACATATTTATGGTCATTTCTTTCCGGCACCTTCGGACATTCCTTGTCAGTCTTATGAGTGGAGGCGAAGAGAATTTCGGTATCTCCGGGCAAAAAATAAGCGCAAGTGGTTCTCCCTGCGCCGGTGCTTATAAGTTGGGGCTTTTTCGTTTTCATTTCCCCGTCCGAAAGCGGAAAATAGAAGATCTGGTCACAGTGCAGTCCCCATCCGGGATTATCACTCTGGAAGGAAAATCCCTTTCCGTCAAAACTAAAATAAGCTTCGGCATTATTACCCCCGAAAGTAATCTGTTTTACGAAAGTAAAATGATTTTCCCCGGGCAGGATCCGGTTTACATCCTGGGTATCCTTGTTGTGTGGGCGTTCAAAATATTCCTTTGGCTGTTCCTTTGGAGTATTATGACAGGCAGAAAGAAGTGCCACAGCAGAAAAAAAGCATAAAATAAGTCTTTTCATACGGCAAAGTTAAGAAATAGAATCGCACAATCATGTAATACAGGCTTTTTCATTGGCTTCTAACAGTAATTCAGGAATCAATCGGCATAAAAAGCACTATATTTGTCGGAACGCTTACCGAAGCATTACATGAAAATCAAAATAATAGCATTGCTGTGTCTGGTGCATACCCTGACGTATGCCCAGTTGCGGCGTGAAATATATTTTGAGCATACCACCAATGAGCTCGGGCTTTCTCAGAATAGTATCCAGTCTATTATCCAGGATAAGACGGGGTATCTATGGTTCGGTACAGGTGACGGGCTAAACCAGTTTGACGGATACAAATTCAATATTTTTACCCGTGATCCGACCAATCCAAAACTGCTTTCTTCCGGAAATATCCAATGTCTTTTCAGGGATCATAACAATATACTATGGGTGGGAACTGATGTTGGCTTGAATAGCTATGATCCTTCAACGGGTAAAATTTCCCATTTCCTTCATGATGAGAAAAACGGTAATTCATTAAGCAGCGATAATGTAAAGGCAATCACTGAATGGAACGGTTTTTTATGGATTGGTACTGCAGATGAGGGATTGTGTCGCCTTGATGTTTCTAAAAGCGCTTTTACAAAATGCAATTGCAAGGAAAACAATCCGCTGAGTCTGCCCAGTAATAAAATAAGTTGTTTCTATGCGGAACCCGGTAAAAACGGAGTCCTGTATATTGGTACGGAAGATAGTGGATTATGCATGTTGTCCACTTCCGCCCTGGAATTTAAAAGACTCAAGGGTTTCGGTTCGGTCAACTGTATTTATCCGATCAATGGCAATTTATTTATAGGGACAAACCAGGGGCTTTATGTGGGAACACCAGGTTCCGGATACAGGCAATATGTGCATGATGATAAAAATATTTATTCCCTTTCAAATAATCAGGTTACTGCAATAACCCTTGGAAGCAGGGGTGAAATATGGATAGGTACCAATGGGGGGCTTAATGAATTTGATCCTGTGCTGAATACATTTAATGCTTACCATCATGATGTAGCACATGCTTTCACACTCTGTGATGACCGGATTACCTGTCTTTTTACAGATCGTTCAGGCAAGGTGTGGATAGGGACTTTTAGCGGTGGGGTGGATGCTATTGACCCGCCGAATGTGATCTTTAAAAGTTATCGTCATGAGGCGGGAAATGTAAATTCTATCAGCTATGACGATGTTTCTGCTATCAGGGAGGATGAGGAAAAAAACATTTGGGTGGGTACCCTTGGTGGCGGGTTGAATTTATTTGATCCGGTTAAACAAACATTCAAGAGCTTCCGTAAGACCGGTTTGCCCGGTTCGCTCAGCAGTGACTATATAACCTGTATTTACGTAGATCATAACAATGTGGTATGGGTGGGAACTCAGGATGCGGGTCTGAATAGTTTTGATGTAAGGGAGCAGAAATTCAAGACCTATAAAAAAGGCGATGGACCCAATTCCCTTCCTTCAAATTCGATTCTCTGCCTAAAGGAAGATTTGAATAATCACCTTTGGATAGGAACTGAGGACGGAGGCATTGCTTGGCTGGATGTAGAGAACAAAAATATTATTCCCTTTAAAGACAAGGATAATCTTGCCGCTACTTTGCAGAAATACCAGGTGCGCAATCTTTATTCCGACGACAATGCGGAAATCATGTGGATTGCTTCCCTGGGTGGTGGATTGTTTGAATATAACTCCAAGACGCAAAAATTAAAAAATTACGTCCATAGCGATAAAAAAAACTCCCTTAGTAATAATAAAATTCTTAGCATTTTCGAAGATCTGAATAGAAGGATGTGGATTGGCACGGATGAAGGAGGATTAAATCTCCTAAACCCTGATGCCGGAACATTTACTTTTTTCTCAGAGCATGAGGGCATTCCTAATAATGTTATAAATGGTATCCTTGAGGATAATTTTGAGAATTTGTGGTTGTATACCAATAAGGGGATCTGTAAATTTTCTCCTCCTACCTCTGTTGGTTCCTCTAAGTTTATACAGGGGAAAGTAAAGGTTTCTAAAAACAATAGCTATTCTTCATCGGGTAAAGGAAATGAGTCTGAAAATATAAATGTAAGGACGTATGATAGCAGGGATGGCTTGCCAACCAATCAGTTTAACAGGGGTGCATACCTGAAAACCATCGATGGCAAAATGTATATTGGCAGCGTACTTGGTCTTGTAACTTTTGAACCTGATAGTGTACGTGATAATCCGTACATTCCTCCTGTGGTGGTTACTGATTTTAAATTATTCAATCATAGTGTAGTTCCCAATGATAGCTTCAATGTTTTGACCAAACCTATCTATGAAACCAATGAAATACACTTGAAGTATAACCAGAATGTACTTTCATTTGAGTTTACAGCACTGAATTATATTAATCCGAAACATAACAGGTATTCATTCAAGCTGGAGGGATTTGACCTTAACTGGAATGATGCCGATGCAAGCAGGAGATTTGCAACTTATACAAACCTTGAGCCCGGTGATTATACATTCCGTGTAAAGGGAAGTAATAATGATGGTATATGGAATGAAAAAGGTGCTTCGATACACATCGTTATTTCTCCGCCATTCTGGAGAACCTGGTGGTTCAGGGTATTTGTTCTGATTGTGGTCGGAGCATCAGTCTATTTTGTAATATGGTTCCGTTTAAATCAAATCCGCAAAACGGAGGAACAGAAAACCGAGGTTAATAAATTGATCTCAGAAGCACGATTGATAGCCCTGCGTGCACAAATGAATCCGCATTTTATTTTTAATTCGCTTAAGGGAACTTCTAAAAACCCAACTTTTTGTGTGCGGATAAAAAATTTCTCCCC
>CAILMK010000010.1 GCA_903835275.1 uncultured bacterium
AATTATAAAATAGTAAAGGCTTGTAATTTTTTACAGGCCTTTGTTTTTTTATTAACCTTAGTCACTACTCTAAAGGGCAGAAGAATACCCGCCTGTTTGTTCGCGTAGCATTTGCAAGTACTCATAAAAAAAACAATCGTGTTTCCCCGCGGCGAATGTGTAATCATTGTGCCATTGGGGAGTGAGCATAGGGAAGTCCATAGGCCACGAACATTATCCGAATTTTATGAGAAGTGGATTTGAAATCCTTAATGAGTACCCTTTAGGAAACCATACGTAAGCTATCTGTCGCAAAAATTACAAGTATCTTTGATGGACTTATGAAAATGGAAATTGGAATAGATAGTTTCGCTTCTGCCTTCGGAGCCAAGGATACCGGTAATGCTGCAGAAAATGTAAAATCACTGGAGGAACTGCTGGAGAGAATGATTCATGCGGATGCTTGTGGTCTGGATGTATTCGGCATCGGCGAACATCACCGCAAGGAGTTTCTGGATTCCGCGCCGATCGTTATTCTTGCCGCCGCTGCGGCGCGTACAAAAAATATCCGCCTGACCAGCGCGGTAACAGTATTGAGTGCTGCGGATCCCGTGCGCGTTTTTCAAAACTTCGCGACGCTGGACCTGATATCCAACGGGCGCGCCGAGATGGTCGTCGGGCGCGGCTCCTTTATTGAGGCATTCCCTTTATTTGGATATGATCTGGAAGATTATAACAATCTCTTTACAGAAAAGCTGGATCTTTTATTGAATATACTGGACAATGAATTTGTAAACTGGTCGGGTAAATTCCGCCCTGCTCTGGTGGATCAACCTGTATATCCGCGCCCGCTACAAGACCCATTTCCTGTCTGGCTGGGTGTTGGTGGCACACCACAATCTTTTGCACGTGCAGGAGTGCTTGGCATGCCGTTAATGGTCGCCATTATAGGAGGGGAAACCCATCGCTTTGCACCATTAGTAGAACTATACCGCGAAGCAGGAATAAAAGCAGGGCATTCCGAAGATAAATTGAAAGTAGGTTTGCACTCACTTGGCTATGTTGCGGATACTACAGAAGAAGCGATTGAGAATTATTATCCGGGCTATGCGGAAACTTTTACGCGGATAGGAAAGGAGCGTGGATGGCCTCCCGTAACGCGTTCGCACTTCGATTCGCAGATAGGTCCGCGCGGCGCATTATTAGTCGGCGGTCCTGAAGAGATTGCTGAAAAGATTCTCCGTCACAGCAAAGCCCTCGGTGGAATTACTCGCCTTACCTTCCAGATGGATAACGCAGGACTTTCCCATGAAAAACTAATGCATTCTATTAAGCTTATTGGGGAGAAAGTGATTCCGTTGGTGAACGTAGGGTAAAATTGTTTTGCTGGTTGGGATATATTTATCCCAACCATAGGAGCCTGGGATTTTCAATCCCATTTCACAAAACAATCACATCCAACAAACTTTCCATTCCAGCATAATTGCTTGCTGAGCTGTAAATGTATTCATGCGGATTTCTTACAATCATTGCCTTCACAGGATTGTTATGAATGTAATCAAGCTTCTGTTGCAAAAAATCTGCGCTAATAATTTCCTTTGGTTCATTTCCCGCTTGCCAGAATCTATGGTTGGTAATTTTGGAATCGAATCTTCCTGCAAATTCAAAGCGATCTAACATCCATTCCCTTCTGCTTTCAGAATATTCTTTAATATCATTCACTATTTTTAAAGAAGTGTGTTTCTTGAAATCCCTCAGAATATCACTAAGGCCTAAAGATTGTTTTTCGGCTGCACGTGCTATCATGTGAAGATGATTTGACATCAATACCCATGCGAATAATTCAAGCCCTTTATTTTGCTGGCAATACCGTAAGGAATCTACAATAGTGGTTTTGTGTTCAGGACGTGTGAAAACATCGATCCAATCAACAACTGTCAATGTAAGAAAATAAGTTTTATCGTTTTCGATAGGATTATTCAGACCCATTTCTATTATGTTAGTTAGGCGAATTTAGTAAGTTTTGTAGTTATGTTGGGGAAAATCGGATAAAATATCCGAGGCTCAAAGATGCGGATAAATATATCCACATCAGCGCCCTTTAAAAATGGTATACTGTTTTTGCTGGTTGGGATATATTTATCCCAACCATGTGAGCCTGGGATTTTCAATCCCATTTTGCAATATCAGCATCAACGGGAATATTAATAACTAAAGAATATGCTATGGAAGAGCAAAAGAAAAACCAAAACGACTATTAATCCAATCAGATTGATGAATAGATAACTTTTTATAAATTGCTGTAGTATCAGGTCTATAAGCAAAGCAAATAAAGCAATGGTTGCGGTAACTAAATATATTATTCCGCCTAATTCCATATCATGACCATACTTATTCATTATATAAATATCCCAGATAATATATGCTATGGAGCAAATATTAAGAAGAGTAGGTTTTAAGGATGATTTTTCTAGAATTGAGTTCATCTTTGTAAGGTTATTTGCTTTTATCTGTAGCACTGGTAAAGTATC
>CAILMK010000011.1 GCA_903835275.1 uncultured bacterium
AAGAAAAATATTATTTTCCCCTTCATAGGTAAAAACGATCTTCTGCCCATCAGAAGCGATGGTGGAAATATCCTCTACCAGTTCTTCAGCAAATTTATCAAGGTCAAAATACACAGGATTGGTTTCAATCCTGCCTTCCTCAAGCTTGGAAAGTGAAAGAAAACTCTCCAATATTTCAACAAGGTTTTTAACGGAAGCCTTTATCCTGCTGATATGCTTTTGCCTTTTATCAATATCCTGGTCGGTATATTTTTCGAGTAAGGATGTAGACGAAAGAATTGTGCTCAGCGGCGTACGGAATTCATGCGATGCCATCGTCACAAAGCGCGATTTCATCTCGTTCAGTTCCTTTTCTTTTTCAAGGGCATCCACAAGTTCGTTTCTGGATTCATCAAGCTTCACAATTGCTTCTTCAAGTTCATGTGTGCGTTCCTCGACCCTTTTTTCAAGGTCCTGGTTGAGTTGCTTTATCTCCCTGATAAGGTTGTAATCATTAATGCTGTAACGAATAGATCTTTCAAGCTGATATGGGACAATGGTACCCTTTACAAGGTAATCTGCTGCACCTGCCTGCATGGCAAGTTCATCAATCACAAGATCCCCTTGTCCTGTAAGTAGGATCATTGGGGCATCCATTCCTTTTTCTACCGAATCGCGTATCAGCTCAAGACCGTTATCAGGACCAAGGCGATAATCAATCAGGTAAACGTGATGTTCTTTTCTTGCAATAGCTCTTTCAGCGTCAATAAGGTTTGATACCCAATCCATCTTGTATTTCCTGTTGGATATTTCAGATAAAATATCCCTGGTGATGATGTAGTCATCATCATCATCATCCACCAAAAGCACTCTTATCTGGTCAGAGAAATTCATTTTTCTTTTGGCTGTGGTAATTCAACTATTTCAAACCAGTATTTACTGAGTGTTTTCATGGTTTCTACCAGATCACTGAATTTAACAGGCTTGGTAATGAAAGAACTTACACCAAGGTCATACGTCTTGATGATATCCTCTTCAGCCTTGGAAGTTGTAAGAATCACAATAGGAATTCCCCTGAGGTTTTTGTTTTCCTTGATCTCTTTCAATGCTTCCCTGCCATCCTTGCGGGGCATATTAAGATCCAGCAGGATCAAACCGGGAGTAGGGTGTTTTTCCCTGTCCTCATAAGCACCCTTGTTATTCAGATAGTCGAGCAGTTCCTCACCGTCCTCCACAAAATGTAGCTGGTTCGCCAGTTTGCTTTCCTTGAGGGCATCCATGATCAGCATTCTGTCTTCTTCATCATCGTCAGCAATGAGAATAAAAATAGTTCTTGATTTTTCGTTGGACATATTATTCCTGATTTTTCAATTGTTTTCGTGCAAGCGTTACTATAAAGGTAGTTCCCGTTCCTGGTGTACTCCTTACGTCAATTTTACCACCATGGTAGATGGCTATTTTTCTGCAAATAGCCAGTCCTACTCCTGAGCCTTCAAATTTTTTGGCTTCCAAACGCTGGAAGATATTGAATATTTTATCAATGTATTTTTCTTCAAATCCAATTCCGTTATCTTCAAAAAGAATCTCCACCTGCTCATCTCCCGGAGTGGAAACGAGGTGTTCCTCTCTTTGGATTCCCCTGGAATAAATCTTTACTACCGGCTTTACGCCATCCCTTTTGAACTTTAATGCATTGCTCAGCATATTCTGGAATAGCTGGCGCATCTGAGTTGGTTCTGCATGGATAACCGGCAAGGGACCGCTTTCAATAACGGCACCTGCCTTTTCTATGCTTACCTCAATATCCGATAAGACTTCCTTCAGGATCTTATTCAGGTCCACCTGTACGAACTCCTTTGCCTGGGAAGTAACCCTTGAAAATGTAAGCAGATCATTTATGAGTTGCTGCATTCGTGCAGCTGCATTCAGCATTCTATCCAGGTAATCCTTTCCTTCTTCGCTTAGGTTTTCCTGTTCCTTGGTTTTTAACCGGTCGCCGAAGGATTGTATCTTGCGCAAAGGTTCCTGCAAATCATGCGAGGAAACATAGGCAAAATCCTGAAGTTCCGAATTACTTCTTTGCAAGGCGGCCGCGTATCTTCTTAATTTTTCTTCTGCGAGTTTTGTTTCTGTAATATCATGAACGATGCCGGTGAAGATGATCCTGTCACCAAATTTTACTTCACTAACGCTTAGGGTAATCGGGAAAAGGGTTCCGTCCTTTTTCATGGCGGTAACCTCCCGTCCTATTCCTATGATCTTCTTTTCGCCTGTATGCAGGTAATGCTGCATGTATCCTTCATGCTTGGTCTTGTTAGGCTCCGGCATCAGCATTTCAATACGCTGTCCACGCATTTCTTCCTGCGTATAACCGAATAGTTTGGATGCCGCAGGATTAAAGAGCTCAATAACTCCTTGCGTATTAATTGTAATGATACCATCCACGGCAGCATCAATAATAGCATTGAATTTATATTCACTTTC
>CAILMK010000012.1 GCA_903835275.1 uncultured bacterium
GCCCCTTGCCCCTCGTCCCTTGCCCCTTGTCTTACAGGCAAATAATTTCTTCTCACATAGATGTTCTGAAATCAAAATATTTTCCTACCTTTGCACTCACTTTTTTTAAACTCTATTTAAAATGAAATCGATAGGCCTTAAAGGGTATCTCAGGACAGACACCGGCAAAGTAGCTAACAACCGTATCCGCAAAGATGGCTGGGTACCTTGCGAACTGTACGGAAACGGCGAAAATGTACATTTTGCCGCATTTATTGCTGACTTCAAAAACCTTGTATATACACCGAATACATACAAAGTAGATCTTGATATTGAAGGAACCAACTACGAAGCAATCATCAAGGACGTTCAATATAATCCGCTGAATGAGAATATCATCCACGTTGATTTTGTTCGCGTTCAGGATGAAAAGCCTATGAAAGTGAAGCTTCCTATACATTATACAGGAAATTCCATCGGAGTACGTGAAGGTGGTAAGCTTGTTAAAAAGCTTCGTCACTTGACTGTTAAGGGTTTTGCAAAGGATATGCCTGCTGCCATTGAAGTGGATATCACCAATGTAGGCTTGGGTAAATCCATCAGGGTGAGCGATGTAAAGGCTAATGACCTTGAAATCATGAATGCTTCTGCTATTCCGATTGCATCTGTTTCTGTTCCTCGCGGACTGAAAGATGCGGAAGCTGCTGCAGCAACTCCTGCCAAGAAGAAATAACAACAATTCGTTTATAATATATTCTGGATAGGGTAGGCTTCAAAACCTACCCTATTCTATTAATAGTAGTTCTACAACATTTATGAAATACTTAATTACAGGACTTGGCAACCCCGGGGCGGAATATGAACTTACCCGCCACAATATCGGATTCCTGGTGCTTGATGCGCTCGCCGCGGAAGCCGGATTCGAGTTTAAAAATGAGCGTTTCGGTAAAGTCGCCGAAGGGCGCATCAAAAACAAGCATGTAGTATTACTTAAACCGGATACCTATATGAACCTGAGCGGCAAAGCAGTACGCCATTGGCTTCAGGCAGATAAAATTCCCATAGAAAATTTTTTGGTGGTAACGGATGATCTTTCCCTGCCGCTCGGCAAGCTCCGGATGAAGGGCAAAGGAAGCGCGGGCGGTCACAATGGATTGAAAAGCATCGCCGAACTTTTGCAGACTGAAAATTACCCGCGATTACGCTTCGGCATCGGTGATACCTTTGCCAGGGGCAAGCAAGTAGACTATGTATTAGGCACTTGGGATGATAAAGAGTGGGTAGAGATAAAAATTAATATTCCATTGGCAGAAGAAGCTATAAAAAGCTTTATTTTTGCCGGCATAGAAAGGACTATGGAGGTTTGTAACCGCTAGCCCTTCACAAGGATCAGGGCTGCGGGTCGTACTATTTGACAGGTTTTTATGGTTTTTTTTGCCTGGCTTGTATGCGGCCGCAGCTTTTTTTATTTCACAAGATTTTATTGGATTGATTAAATCGCTTTGGGCGAATATCCATTCGCCCCTACATTGAGCCCGTTTACCTAAACCGGTTCAATACATTTTACTTCTTGCTCCTTGATTCTTGATTGTCTATTTTTTTTAGTCCGCGGCGGC
>CAILMK010000013.1 GCA_903835275.1 uncultured bacterium
CGGGGGCTTCAGTCTGGAAACGCATGATGAAGAAAAATATGCCATTGAAAAAATGCGCCGGAAGAATTGCGATTTCATCGTATTGAATTCCCTTAAAACCGAAGGTGCCGGCTTTGGAAAAGACACCAATGTGATCACGATTTTTTCATCGAAGGGAGATGCAATAAAATATTCCCTGAAACCAAAAAAAGAAGTAGCACGGGATATAGTTGATTTTGTGCTGGAGAATTATTTTTAGCATGGCTTCCTCAGAGTCCCTGCCTTACACAACCCACGCTTCAGGAGACTCTGAGGGGAATTGAATATTTCAAACGGACGTATTGCCATACACCCCTACAATTAAATCGTCCCTCTTCCTTCGGCACTAAAATTGTACTATTTTCATCATTTGCACGTTTCATCATTAAGAATTATCTTTGTTAAAATTTGTTAGTAGAACCAAATGAGAAGAATACTGATATTCGCCCTCGGCTGCATCATGGCAAGCTTCTCCTCCCTGAAGGCGCAGGAGTTGTATTCCACTGTGTCTGTGATTTCACCGACCATACAGCAAACACCCACCATTAAAAGTGCTTTCAAAACCCTTGAAACCAGCGTCAGGGAATTTATCAATACGAAGAGTTGGACGGGAGAAAGTTACCAACCATCAGAAAGAATTGAGTGCCAGTTCCTGATAACAGTAAATTCATACGATCCCACTACCGGAACCTTAGGAGGTACCATGCAGATATCTTCCAATCGCCCTGTTTACGGTTCCAGCTATTCCGTTGGATTACTTAATATCCTTGACAAGGATATCAGCTTTAAATACATAGAGTTTCAGCAAATAGAATATGTTGAAGGTACTTATGTGAGTGACCTTTCTTCCATACTGGCTTATTACGCATATCTAATTATTGGTATGGATTATGATTCTTATGTTGAATACGGCGGAACTCCTGCCTACAACAAGGTATTGTCCATTGTCAATTCTGCTCAGTCATCAACAATTACAGGATGGAAAGCCGGAGAAAAAAATGACAAGAACAGATACGCCATCATCAGCGAACTGACAGATGAACAGCGCGGCAAAATATACCGCAAGGTAATATACACCTACCACAGGCAGGGATTTGACCTCATGTCAGATGATGTGGATAAGGGAAGGGAAGGCATTGCCCGTAGCCTGGAAGCACTGGATGAACTCTACAAGGCAAATCCTTTTTCCCCAATGCTCCAGACATTTTTCCTTTGCAAAAAAGAAGAAATAATGACTACCTTCGGCCAGTCAGCCACATCGCTCAAGACAAAAGTAAGTGGCCTTTGCCAGGAAATGGACCCGGGTAATTCCTCCAAATACGCTGAACGTTTAAGGCCTTAAAACACCTGAAATGCTTTCCAAGTTACGCATCCAGAATTATATCCTCATCAAGGAATTGGAAGTTGATTTCCATGACAAACTCACCACCATCACCGGTGAAACGGGTGCGGGTAAATCAATTATTCTCGGCGCGCTTGGATTAATCCTCGGCAGCCGTGCAGACGCCTCTTCCCTACTTGATGAAACAAAAAAATGCGCCATTGAAGGCGTTTTCAATATTCAGAATTACGATCTCAAGTCTTTTTTTGACAAACATGAACTGGACTGGGAAGATGAAACTATCCTGAGAAGGGAAATAGCTCCCGGTGGAAAATCCCGCGCCTTTATCAATGATACTCCGGTAACTATTTCCATACTGAAAGAACTTGGGGAAAAGCTTGTGGATATACACAGTCAGCACCAAACACTACGCCTTACCGGAACAGGTTTTCAAATTTCATTACTGGATGCAAACATAGACCATAAGGATTTATTGGAAGAATATAAAAATGTATTCCGTTCGTGGCGCAAATTAAATAAAGGATTAAGTGAATTAAAGGAAACGGAATCCCGCACTAAAAAAGAATACGACTACAATCTATTTCAACTGAATGAAATTGATGATATACAATTGCAGCATGGGGAATTGGCAAAACTTGAAGATGAATTATCCGTTTTAAGCCATGCGGAAACCATTCAGACAAATTTGCAGCACAGTTCATTTCTTCTATCCGATGATGAGCAAAGTATTTTAAACAAACTCCGTGAGATAAAGAAAATGCTCAGTGGCATTTCCTCCTATAATGCAAGGCTTCGCGGCATCGCTGAACGCATTGACAGCATATTGATAGAAGGGAAGGACCTATCCGGTGAAATGGAGGATTTCCTTGATTCCGTAAGCGTGGATAATGAACGCATGGAAACTGTAAGCCAACGCCTGCAGGTCATTAATAATTTACTGAATAAACATCAATTAAAAACTGAAGTGGAACTGGTGAATTATGCTGATGAATTACGCTCCAAGGTGAGCCGCGTTGAAAGCATTACCGAAGATATCCAGCGCTTAGAAAAAGAACAGGAAAAACTTTTGAAGCGCGCCAATGAACTGGCATTATCCATTTCAAACAACCGCAAAAAAGAAATTCCTTCACTGGAAAAAAATCTTGTTACACTTTTAAAACAAGTCGGCATTCCTGAAGCGCGCGTAGTCATACAGATAGATGAATCAGAAGGGTTGAATGAGTTTGGTAAGGATCATATCAATATTTTATTCAGTGCGAACAAGGGCGCAAAACCCGATACCATTGATAATGTTGCTTCCGGCGGAGAACTATCCCGGCTGATGCTTTGCTTTAAATATATCCTCGCTGATTCCATCTTCCTGCCAACCATTATTTTTGATGAAATAGATACCGGAATTTCC
>CAILMK010000014.1 GCA_903835275.1 uncultured bacterium
GGTAGTATTTACGCCACGTCCGCAAATATCTTTTCCATCCTGCGGAAATAAAATGCTCCGCTTACGAAAAGAATCACTGCGGAAATAGTACCCATTCCGATCAAATCCCATGGCATCGGAACCTTACCGATCAGGCTTGCACGAAAACCTTCTATCACTCCTGCCATTGGATACAATCCGTAAACCAATCTTGCCCAGTAACCATGAACCGCAGTTATTTTCTGGTCAAACTGTACTATGGACCAAACCACAGGAGCACCGAACATCAATATCTGAACAATAAATGTAATCGCGAATTTTATATCCCTGTACTGAACTGCCAGTGCGGAAAGCCACATGCCAATACCGCCAGCGGTAAGTATCATTAATAAAATTAATAATGGTGCGTAAATCAACTGCCATGAAGGCCAAAGTCCGTAAAAAGGCATCATTATAAAAAGGACTCCCAATGCAATTCCGAAATCTGCAAGCTTTGCAAAGACGGGAGTTAGTGGAATAATCAACCTCGGAAAATATACCTTGGAAAGCAAGGAAGCCGAAGTGATCAGGCTGTTTGTTGAGTTACTGAGCGAAGTTGAGAAATATGTCCACGGAACTACGCCGGCATACATCCATATCTTGTACGGAGTGCCGTCCCCTTTCATACCGCCGATACTACCAAAAACGGTAGCAAAAACTAGCATAGTTAAAACCGGATTTAATATTGCCCAGGCAAATCCAAGTATCGTTTGCTTATACAATACCGTAATATCCCGGAGTACAAATAACTGGAAGAGATCACGGAATTCAACCAATTCGCGCAGGTTTAATACCTGCCATCCTTTTTTCGCCTCTATAATAACCTGATGTGGCTCATAGGGGACTTCTTCATTTTGTTTTTCCTGTACTGAATTCATATTTTAATTATGCAATTTGCCTGTTTTTGATCATGTTGAAAACTGTTCCCAATCTTTTTTGCCAGGTATGATCCCGCTGTGCACGTATATATCCGGACATGCGTATTTTTTCCCTGAGCATATCGTGATTCAAATAATATTTTATTTTGTCAAGGCATTCTTCCTTGTCTTTAAAGAACACAATTTCTTCATCTTCTTCAAAAAACTCCTTCAACTCCTCATTGTATTCCGTCAGGTAAAATCCGCCGCTCATTGGTACTTCAAAATCACGAAGGCGAACTTGCTTAACCGGATTTGAACTCAAATGCGTTTCCCCACACATACTGAATCCAAGATTGATCTTAGAGGTATTGAAGGCATCTATCATCTGGTCATCATCTGCAAAACCACACAGTATTTTATTTGGCAAATAATTGCCCTTGCCCATTAAATGATATCCGTACCGCAATAAGTGCCTGACCCTACCTTCTTCCTTTCTCCAATTCTCTCCCCAAACCTTTAACTTGAATTTTGCATCGTAAATAGCCTTGATGTACGTATACCTGTCGGCATACCTGCCGCCTACAAATGATACCTCGTTTTTATACGGCAGATCAAGGAATTTATAAATCTTGGGATTTGCTGCTTCCTGGCAATAGATGGGATTTGCACCAATTTTTTTATAACTTTCCATCATGAATTTTTCCGGCACCAGGCAAAAATCGTATGCAGGTGCAAGATCACGTATCAGATAAAACTGGTACGATGCATTGCAAAACCAATTGATGGTAATGATACCCATTCCCTTTATTTCCTCAATCAGTTCCCTGCTACAATACGCAGAAGAAAAATAACTGAAGAATACATCAATGGGTTTTTGCTTGTGATGAAATTTGATTTGCTTCAGCAATTCAAATTCAATCCTGCTTTTTTCTTTTCCAATCATTTGCTCATTGACAACACGGACAAAATCCTGATGCATAGCAATGTTGTACAAATCATACTGGAAACGAATTACTTCATCCGCAATATCACAAAGCGGAAGGTACAGGTTATTGTACCATGTTAGTGAGTCATACTGATGATTCCCCTGATCATGCGCGGCGTAAAAAATTCTCATGCCTGTTTTTTAAGGTTGAAAGAAAATGAGTTCTTTTCATCCATCTTTTTTTTTTCGGTAAATTGCCATTCCAGCTGCGGACGCAACCATGCCTGAGCAAGTTTTCCAATGTAAATACTGTCTTCACGCCGAAGCGTAACATTAAAACTCAATCCTCTTGAAAGGATCAGGTGTTCAATGGAAGGATTTACAATGGATGCCGAAATAAAATACTTGTTTTGACCCAGCAAATTTGCAGGGATCTTACAAGCAGCCTTATAAATACCGGGGGGAGTATTCTGGCTATCATTCGATGTTTTAAGTTCTGCACTCAGCAATGAAGTATTTTCTTCATCCACGAGTGATATGATAAATTGCAAGTCTTTAATATCTCTGAAGACTTCCAGTTCAGTTTCTATTTCTATTTCTTCGTCAGATAGAAATTCCTTTCTCAGATTTCCATCCGCTGCTTTTATAGCGATGGAATTGAGATTGAATGTCGGCAGGGCGTAGGTGATATTATGCTCTGCTGTTCTTTCAATTTCTTCTGCATTGAGAAAGGGTTCTTCTGAATGTGATTCATTCAGGTAGGCTGTTACCACTTCGGTACAATTCCCATCCATGCTGACGCTTCCGTCTTTCAGGAGTATGGCGCGGTTACATAGGTTTTTCACGGCACTCATGTTGTGGCTAACGAGTAAAATCGTTTTACCACTTTGATGCGCCACTTCATTCATTTTGCCCATGCATTTCTGCTGGAATGCCGCATCACCAACCGCGAGGACTTCATCAACGATCAGAATTTCCGCCTGCAAATGCGCGGCTACAGAAAAGGCAAGCCTCACTTTCATTCCGCTGGAATATTGCTTGACGGGCATATCCAGAAATTCGCTGACTTCAGCAAAGTCCACAATTTGCTCCATCTTGCTGTTGATCTCGGATTTTTTCATTCCAAGCAAAGTGCCATTCAGATATACATTTTCCCTGCCACTGAGTTCAGGATGAAATCCTGTTCCTACTTCCAGGAGGGAAGAAATTCTTCCATCAATGATCGCCCTTCCTGAGGTTGGCGGCGTGATCCTTGAAAGTATTTTCAGCAAAGTACTTTTTCCTGCTCCGTTTCTTCCAATAACACCTAGAATATTTCCCTGTTCAAGGTTAAATGAAACATCTTTCAGTGCCCAAAACTTTTTAGAGCTGATATTTTTACCCATAAAAATGCCCAATAAGCTCTGGCTGAAAACACCGGGCTTGAATCCCCGCGTTGCCATTGCGTACTGTTTGGAAAGCCTTTCGGCTGTTATTGCATTTGTCATGATCTCACTGCTAAAAAATTCGCAGTTAAAAATATTTCGAGTGATTCCGAGTATTTCTCAATGGGGTAAAGTCCGTCCTGCAAGATCCTGTATATTGCATAATCAGGCGAAAGCAGATAGAAAAAATCCTTGAAGTATGTCCCTGAATCTATATTACATCCTCCAAATTCAAACTGGATATGCGCGATGTCTTTGTTTTCAATCATATTTCTAGCGCCTTTCAAAATTGAAAGCTCGCTTCCTTCAGTATCCAGTTTCAAAAAATCAATGGCTGAAATATTATTTTCTTCGCAAAAAGCGTCTATGGTATTGAACTCAGCATCCCCGCTGGATCTCATTTTTACCCCGATATGCGAAAGTTCGCGCCTGTACATGCTACTGATCCCCGGGTATTTTTCATTGGTAAACAATTCCGCCTTGCCGGCTTTATCTGAAAAACCAATATTAAATATTTTAACCGGACTCCCTGAAAGCACATTTTTGAGCTGTACGAAGTTAGCTCTATCAGGTTCGAAAGCATAAAGGGAGGCATTTTTTTTAACTTTCGAAAGAAGCATTTTAGAATAGTCACCATACTTGGCGCCGACATCAAAAATGACCGGATTTGCGGAATCAAAGGTGATTTTATCAAGAATATCCGCTTCCCCGCTATCACCAACTTCACTCCCCATGCCATAATTCATTCCCTCCAAGCCACGCTTATAGAGTGACTGATAAAAGGACTGATTCGCCTTTTTACCAATTGTTGCCGATGAAAAAGAAAGCATCCGAAGAATAAGTTTTTCGAAAAAGGACATTGATTGTCTGGTAAATACGGGATTTATACCGGGTATTAATCTGAGTTGTTGATGGCTGAACTTTGCACAGCTCCGCCAAGTCAGTCACATTCGCAGACCGATAAAATCCTAATATTTGGCTGCTAATCAGGCTCTTAATTGCCTTTTCACATATATTTTAGGCACTTCCACTAAAACAACTTTTCCAAGTTGTTCCAGTCGTACTGCCAGTCGTTTCTTTCCTTTGTGGTTAATTATTTCTCCCTGTAATCCCTGTAACGGCCCTGCAATAACTTCTATTCTTTCCCCTGTATTGAAGAGTAAATCATCTACTTCAACTCCAAGAGGATCAATGAGTAATTGCTTAATTTCCTCCACCTCTTCAGGGCGCAGGATGGCAGGTTTTCCGTTAAAGCGCACGTAATTCAATATCCCTTCCGTATAGGCTATCTTATCGAAACCGGATACAAGACAATTAACAAAAATATAACCGCTGAAAAGTGGGGACTCTACCCATTTTTTCCGATCACTCCACTGCTTAAGTTGTTTATAAACAGGAAGAAACACCTCTTCACCAATTGCTTCCAGGCGGTCCCTAACCTTTTTTTCCGCCCTTGGCCTGGTGTACCAGATGTACCACTGCTTCACAGTAGATGAATTTTTGTCAGTATATCTATAATCCAAAGTTTATAGCTGGTGCACTCCTGCAAAAATACAACACAATAGAGGATTTAGGTTAAGATTTCGATGAATAATTCATCAATTTTCAGAGGGGGACGGAAGAATTGCGAATTGCGAATTGTCAATTGCGAATTTGAAGGCAGAAAAAATTATTCTCCGGGCTTAGATAAAACATTTTAATGGTTATTTCAAAAGACGTGAGTAGAAATCAAAATCTCAAGTTCATCCAAAGAAATCGGTTCCCAATTTGTCATAATTATTAAGATTATTCCTACACCTTCTTCACCAAATACTGATCCACGCTTTCGAAATTAAAAAATGGGAATTCCGAAAGAAATTTATGGGATTTCAGGCCGCCTTGCAAAGGGCGCGACGCCGGTTGGTTGAGTTCTGCGGTATTGCACGGAATAACTTCGACTTTATTGCCGGGAAAATAAGAAATGACTTTTTCGGCAAGTTGTACCCGATTGAAATAATCCGTTCCTGCTATATGATAGATGCCTTCCTGATTTTCTTTCAAAAGTAACCATAAAGCTTTCGCAAGATCCATAGCATTTACAGGGGTTGCATACTGGTCCACAGGCAGGCGCAATTTCAATTCTTCCTTGTTTTTACAAACATTTATAAGGCGGCTGATGAAGTTTTTATCGCGTAGTTCATCCCCATAAACATTGGTAATCCGCAAGATCAACCAATTCTTTACCTCACTCCTGATAATTTCCTCTGCTTCAAGCTTATGTTTGGCGTATATACTTAAAGGATTTACCTTGGCATTTTCATCATAAGGGCCTTCTTTTCCATCGAATACATAATCGGTGGATATGTAAATAATGGTCGCCCCAAATGCGTTTGCCAGTTGCGCCATATTCAGCGTGGATTCCACGGTTTGGCGATAACTTTCTTCGGGTTTTTGTTCGCAAAGATCTACATGAGTCAAGGCACCGGCATGAAGAATATGCGTTGGCTTGAATTTATGAATATCAAAATTCAGCGGATTATCAAGGTTCAGGGTATCAAAGAATTGGGTATTGGGGGTAGAATACGTAAAATGCGTCCCAACTACATGACAATCATGCTGTTTAGAAAAATAATCCAGGCAATTTCCACCCACCAGTCCGGAAGCCCCGGCAATTAATAACCTCATGCGGATAATTTCTCCTTTGCGTTTATGAAATTTCTAATGATGGTGCAAATTAACACTTAAATAGCCAATTAATACCAAAAAAAATGGGCAGCCAAGACAGGCTGCCCAAAGGCCGAACGCCCAATATGTCCGGCCTACAATCTTAAAGTCAGGACAAATATATACATTTTATAATGAGAATATTTTAAGACTTCAAAAAAAAGCCAAATATGATGTAGTAACTTTGAATACTATTACAAACAATACTTATATTTTAATGATATTCAGTAACATCAAAACGGCATTAGCCTTCACGTCTTTCCTGATCATTTTTTCATCATGCACCAGGATCCAAAATACAGGAAACGGAAAAGAAAGCGTCAACTGGAATGCTTCTCTTTCAACTGCTGAAAGCGTGATTAAATCATCCGGCAATCCGCTCCCAAAAGAGCCGGTAATTGCAGCGATTCCAACGCAAAAAAAAGGGGCAAAAATAAAAGCGATGCCTGCCCCTACTGAGTTGGCGGAAAATGAAGAAGAAAACGAGAAAGACGAACAAAATGCGCGCGAAAAATGGATCGAAAATATGCACCGCGCGGCACCAAATGTAAACTGGAAACAAATGGACGCAAATAACCGTTATCAACGCTATAAATCAGCGGGGAAA
>CAILMK010000015.1 GCA_903835275.1 uncultured bacterium
CCAAACAGAAAATGCCCTTGTATTATCAGTTCCCTGAAAATTATTTACAAAACAAGGATCGTCTGAATGTGGAACATGCAGCAGGCAATACAGAAATTCCTTTCATGGTAATTCACGGTACCGAGGATGAGATCCCCATCAGTATGGCAATAGAAATGAAACGCTGGAATACAAATATCCGCCTGGAATTACTTCCGGGGGCGGATCATGTATTCGGTGCAAGGCATCCCTATTCTGATGAAGAATTACCCATTGACCTGCAAATAGCAGTGAACTATACGATGGAGTTTTTTAGGGACTAGCTTTTTCAAAGGCGATTATTTTTGTTTTCCTGCCCGCTTTTTCAATTAATGTGAATGCACTATTGATTCCCATTCTTATTTCCTGTTCTTTAGATAGGAAATATTTATCCTGCCCTTTTTTGATTTTCCGATTTGTAAGCAAAAGAATTTTTTGATCATCCGATAATTCCCATCTGCCGCTTTCAATGGTTGTATTAGGTTTCCTGACTTTATATGTTCCGTTTTCCCTGAACATGCAAAAAGCCCCGATGGAGTGAGATACAGTATCGAATCCCGGTTTAATTGGAGTATTACCCGTACTTGTATTAATAGAAAACTGCCAGCTTCCTATAATTGACGAAATGCGTGTAGTATCCGGAGTTACAGGAATGTTTAATTCAGGTACTGCGGAGTCGCGTGCATAACTTTTTTCAACTGCAGGAGTTGGTTTCCTGATAATTATTCCTTTACATCCTGGGAATAAGAATTCACAATTCCTGAAAACAAAAGAAAAACAATAATTGAAATTTTATTCATTAAACTATTACGCTTGCACGTTTACTTATTATCATCAAAACTAAGATTCGAAGGTTCAGGAAGACCTGCTTTTTGGATATTACCACCTGTAATGGGAGTCTTCTTGTCAACAATTTCAAATGAAACATTAGTAAACCACACCTGTCCTGTGCCATCAAGCAATACTCCGTATGCAAGATTAATGGCACCCTTGGGTACATCAAGAACAATCTCGTACTTTTTCCAGTCAGTAGTTCCTTTAATGGGACGATCCTGCATATTATCAAATGATAACATTTCACTTCTTTCACCGTCTACCCTGAACCAAAGTCCTGCGGATGATTTAACATCTGCAGATTTAATATTAGCAGTTAACTTTACTCTTTTATCGAGGTATTTCTCAGGAAGGCATTGTTGCATATATGTTCCAAATCCTTTGATGCCTATAGTTTTTGATTTTATGGTAGCAGCATTTTTCCCATCAGGACCGGAACCTTTTTCAATCCCCATATCATAGGAAGTTGGTTCGCTTCCGGCAGGGAACCAGTCCTTCGCATCTTCGAAATGATTCTGAGGCATGTTTGGGCTTGCTGTAGCAGTCTTTTTAGTATTATCGCTCCCAGTGGTTTTGGATGCGTTTCCTCCATTAGTGCAGGAAAAAGTTGTAAAGGCAATAAGTCCTAAAACGGGTAGAATGTGTTTGTTTTTCATGTTATTAGTTTGTTAGTGTTAAATTGATCATTTACGATAACAAATATAATGCCTTAAATAAAAAACCATATTATTTATCTTCCTGTAAATTGCTTTAATGTCTTGGAATATAATTTCTATGATC
>CAILMK010000016.1 GCA_903835275.1 uncultured bacterium
ATTCGGTAAGGGGAATTCCCGGATCTCGCCCAAAATATATTTTCTGAGCTTCAGAAATGGGATTTTGAATTCTCCGAAGTGCACCATTGCATACACATCAAACCAATCATTTTTTTCCTCCACTTTCATATCCAGGATCGGTTGTCCCAGATAAAATTTTTCTGTGGAAACATCCTGAGTAATAGTGAAGCCTTGCTCTTCCAACTGGGCCCTGTTATTGGCAACCCATTCAATAACTGTAGAGGTCAGGATGACGGTTCCATTGTCCTGTTCAGAAGGAATAAAATAGGCCCCGTCCTTCTTTACCAGCCCTGATTTTTTTAAGCTGCTGATGAAATGACTCTCCAGTTCAGGGCGACGCATGATCTTATAATAGGTATATTTATCTCCAACCTGCTCCAGTGTGACGTGGTTGGGCTTGGGATCATTCAATGGGATCTTTTCCCTTCCGTAGTCCAATAGCAACTGAAGGGCAGGAGAGTTGTTCCAATCCATTTCAAAACGCAAAATAGGTAAGGGGTTTTCCTCTACATCAATAACATCAAATCCCTGTGCTATCACAGGATGATTTTCAATCAACGGCTTTATGAATTTCTTATAATATTCCGCCTCGGAAGATTTAGGTATCTGAATATTGAATTTTGTGAAGAATGGTGTGAGCTTCTTCCCGTCAACGTTTTCTTCAAAGGAGTAAACCGTTTCATCCATCAGGATCCTGCATGGCTGCAAGGTGAGGAGCGAAACGTTTTTATTAAGCAGGGTTAGCTTTTCCCCGCCGTGCCTGAAGGTAGGATAGTATTTGGTGCCCTCTTCGTTTTTTTGAAAATGAAAATGAACCGTTACTACATCTTCACTGACTATAAGAGGGGTTTGCGCAGGATTACCGCTTTTTGAACGTAGATAAAGAGGTTTATTTACAAGCAATTCTATAATTCTGCCTAGCCGTAGTTCGATGTAAGGACGAATTGTGTTTTTCAACAACTTTTCGTCCATATAGCGACTGAAAAACTCCTGAGGTTTAACTTCCTTCTTGCAAAACTTCTTGGTAATTATTTCAGGAGTGTACTCCGAACATAATTTAATGATCGCTATATCAGTACGGTCTATCGCACTGATGAAGGTATCCGTAGTGGCAGGATAAACCTTTTGGTAACTTAGTGAAAGAGTTCCGTTTTCGTTCAATTGCACGGCATAGGGCTCAATGATAGCACCCAACTCTGAGTCGGGATGCAGGCAATAAACGAGCACATAAGGTTTGGACGGATCTACTTTCACAATTCGTTTTCTGAATATGACCATCAAAGGTAAACAAAAAAGGAAATTGAACGGGGTATGTGGAAAAATTATCCGGATTATGAATTCCTGAGGTGGAAATCAGCAGTAAGCAGTCAGAATTAAGGACTAAGATCCTATAACGAAGCAGGGTCACGACATGTCGTGACCCTGCTTCGTTATAGACTATGAATAGATCTTATCTGAACCAGTATTGCCATGCAACACTTAACTGCGGGTCAAATCCTGCAAGGGCTGACTCAGCGTCCTTGGTGAAGTGACTGAATGGTGTAGTGTATTGAACTTTAAGTGCGCAACGGTAGCTGTTTATAAGATAATTATAAGCGAAGCTAACTGCTTTGCGTGTATCATCCTGGGTCAGGTCATTTGGATTCAATTCGTCATAACGAACGGCAAATACTGACCTGAGTAATTTAGAATGATAATTCAATTGAATGGTAGCCCCTCCTGTTCTGTAGTATGTTGTTGGAAACCCATCTAATTGACTTATGTTATTAGGAACAATTTTAGCCTGGTCCATTTCCACCTGAAAAGTAAAACCCTGGTAAGCACCGCTTACATCAAACCCCATTATTGATTTTTCATGGTTAAGGTCAGCAAATACTGAATTTCCGTACCCTGTTGCTACCGGTTTGTTGATATACCGGGCATTTAAACCCACCTGAATGATCGGTATGGGAGAATGTACCTCATCTACCTGGATGTATTTGTACTTGCAAGGATAGGATACATCCACGCGTCCTGCAAATTCTGCAGAACCCGAAGCATCATTCATGGTTGTCAGTACACTTTCCCCTTGTCCGCTGTACATTCCTGCATAGGCGTTTATTTTTTCATTCCAGAAGGTTCGGTATAAGGTTACCCCTACATCCCTTCGCGCAAAAATGGTCGACTTATCCAGTTCCGGCCTTGACATGAAAGGCATGTCAAAATGTTCTTGCAAATTATCCCGGGAGAAGGGGATTTTTGAAAATCCTGTTTTAATATTGACAAAGTTCAGCCCTTTGTAAACAAAGTATGCCTCGGTAATAGGCGGGGCTGTGGGATCAAGTACTGCATTTCCCATAACAGCCAGGTCAAATTCAAATTTGAACTCAAATTTTGAGGAACGGCTTTCTATGGCAATTCTTGCATCATCCAATGCAGGTCCGTTCTTTTTATGATTTCTTTCGGTGGAGTCATAAAAACGATGATTGTAGGTAACAACCGTTGCCGTTTGAATTTCTGTTACTGTGCTGCCATTGCTGAAACTAACCTGGCAATTTGCCGAAATGGTAATTGTAAGCAGAACAATTATTTGGAGTAATCTTTTTATCATCGAAGTATAAAATTATTATAATGGTTTAAACACAAATGCTTTGCTCATGTCATCACTGGAGATAACCAGATTCCCTTCAGGAGAAAAAGTGATGCCTTCAGGATTGAGTACAGGAATAGTCCATGTTTTGATAATGGAATAGTCCTCCGGATTCACCTCAAATATTTTTCTGTCCTCATCACTTAATAAATACATGTGACCATCATGATAGCAGGCACTTGACAAATCTGATGCAGCAGGGAAGGGATATTCCATAACCTTGTTCAGGTTTTCATCCAGTTCCCATATTTGCACGGGCCCTTTTTCTATGGTAGTGATAAAACGTTTTTTATCCTTGTTATAGGTAAGGCTTTCAAATCCCTTGTTTCTGCCACCCAAATAGGTTAGGGTATTCCCTTTTGCAGGTTTCAGATTTGCAACATCAAAAAGTGTGATTTTACGGAGACTCTCATCCATTACATAAACATACTTTTCGTCTGCATAAACACCTTCATAATCCAGACCCCTTATATCCGCTTTGCGGGTTACTTTAAACTGCAGATCCGTTTCAAAAAGATATCCGTTATCACTGACAACAAAATAATTTTGCTTGTCTGCACTCAGGCAGATATCAGAAGGCTCCGGCACCTGCAAAGTGTATGTATGTTCCGGCACAAGTTTTTCCGAGGTATCGGAAATAAATGAAAAGGAAAGTATGCTCAGGCATACAAGGAATATTTTATTCATGATTTGAAATTTAAATGGAATTCAGAGTAAAACTCTTGTTAGTTATTTGTTTTGCCGGGAGTAGGAGTGGTGAAGAATTGCCACTGAGAGGAGCCATCCGGATTCCTTCCGTAGCTTATATCTGTTTGTTGGGCACCATATATTACCTGGTCAATAAGCCTCAGGGTATCTGTAGCATCTTTATATGTCACTTGCAGGGTACCGCTTGCCTTTTTAAGTTTGTATGGAGTATGATATTTTTTATTTGGATCCGGATTCGTAGATTCTTTATTTAGTTTATCACACCATAATACTAGAAATCCATGTGCAGGAAAAGTCATTGCCGGCAGGGCATAAGTATTAGGTGCGGGCGTCCCAAGGGAATCGACAAACCACTGATTGGCCCCTATAGTTATATCGTTTCCTGTGGTATTGTAGAGTTCAATCCAATCTGACGCTGAATCATATTCATTTAAAGACGGCGCTTTCAGCGTTTCATTTGCCATGAATTCATTGATTTTGATAGCACCTCCGTAAGGATTGTTTTGAGTAGCAGCAATTACTGTAATATTGGAATTAGTATCAAATATCCTGTCCTTTGTGCAGGCATAAAATAGAGAACAACAACATAAAAGGGAAAGGAGAAATTTTTTCATAAACGATTTAATAACGGGGGCAAAATTCACGTTATTAAAGAATTGGACAGTTACCAAAGTATTACGAAATCATTATCGAATACCTTTGTAAACGCCTACTGTTAAGAAATTGTAAACTGATTGAAAATCGCGATTTTCTACTTTAAGGGACCATAGAAATAGGCGGCATGTATTTCGTCGCATACTACAATAAGATTACCATCCGCATCAAAAACCATTCCTTCGGGATTGGTGATGCCAAGATTCCATTCCTTAATAATGGAATAGTTGTTTTGATCCACTTCCATGATCTTACTGTCTTCGTCACTCAGAAAATAGAGTGTATTATTATGCCAGCATGCTGAGGAAATATCTTTTGCTCCTTTAAATGGAAATATACCGGACTTCTTGAGTTTTTCGTCAAGCTCCCAAACTTCTGTCGGGTGTTTTTCAGTAACTGCAATGAATTTCTTTTTTTCAGGATTAAACGTCAGGGATTCAAAACCATGATTTTTGTCCCTTCCAATAAAATCCAGTTTTGAACTCCACAATGAATCGTAGGTTCTTGCATCATATACTGTTATTACCCTTGGGCGTTCATCCATTATATAGATGTATTTTTCTGTGGCATAAACTGCTTCCGCATCTTTCCTATGAAGATTAATCACCCGCAACGGATGCAGGTTAAGATCGGTTTCAAATAGCTCACCCCTGTCTGAAACTATATAATAATTTTTACCGCTTGCGGACATACATATATCTGAGGGTTCAGGAATGGGCAGG
>CAILMK010000017.1 GCA_903835275.1 uncultured bacterium
ACATCTATTAGGCTTGCCTGATCTTTATAATACCAAGTTGAATTCCTTTGGAGTGAATGCATCCGCAGGAGTGGGCGACTACGATGTAATGGGCGGAGGTTCTTATTTGAACAACTCGAATACCCCTGCTTCATTTTGTGCATGGGTAAAAACTTATTTTAAATGGGTTACCCCTGTAAATATTAGTGCGGCAGGTGCATATTCTCTTAAACCATCTGCTGATACGAAGAAAATTTACAAGTTAAGATCGTCTGTAAGTAATGAATATTTCCTTTTAGAAAATCGGTATCCTGTTGGCTTTGATTCATCTTTGCCTGCGCACGGACTTGCTATCTGGCATATAGATAGCTATATTATGGACCCTACAAACGTTGTATGGAATACTTATAACCAGGTGGAATCTGATTTAACTGACCCTGGTGTTTACCTCGAACAAGCTGATGGTAAAGGTGAACTGGATATCGCCACCGGTGGCAATCGCGGCGATGCAGGAGATTTGTTTCCGGGCAGCTCCTCCAATACGAGTTTTAACGATAAAACAACACCTAATTCCGTAACCTGGACCGGTAAAAATTCCGGTATCAGTATTCAGAATATAACTGAACACTCTGATAGTACGGTAAGCTTTACTTTCGGTGCTTTCCCAAGTAGTTCGTTTACCGTTTCGCACAGCACTTCCATTTGCACTAATAAACCTATGATAGTATCCAATACTTCAAGTTATACCACTTCTTTTCTATGGAGCTTTGGAGATGGCACCACTGATACTAGTTTTGCTCCTACGCATTTGTATGCAAAAGCCGGAAATTATACAGTTAAACTGGTAGGCAAAAGCCCAAAAGGATCGGATTCAACTACTTCACAGGTTACTGTAAATAATACACCGGGATCTGCATATACAGTTTCAAGTATCAATGGTGGACTGGTGACGTTTGAAAATACAACAGCGTACAATACTGACAACTTTTATGCCCAGTCATGGGGAGACGGTGGAAATGGCTTTAAGGAAACAAAAAGTTATACCCATTTGTATAAGGACACAGGAACATATATTGCCCAATTATCAACCAGCAATAATACCACGCAATGTTATGATACTTTCCAGTCATCCCTACATATAGCCACATTGGTAGGAATAGCAGGACAGTATGAGAATAAGTACATGCTTGCTGCCTATCCGAATCCTTTTGTAACAAATACGTCATTCAGCCTGACGCTTGAAAAAGCTGCAAGCCTTGAAATTGCACTTTACAATATCAACGGGCAAAAAATACGTACCATCAAAAAAGGAGAATTCAGCAGCGGACTGAATAATTTCAGCGAAACTACTTTGAGTGATTTGAATCCCGGTATCTATTTTATCGGAGTCATTTCCGAAGGGCAGGCACCGTCCTATATGAAGATCATAAAACAATAAATTTCAATATTGATGGAATAAAAAATGCGCCTCAAAAGGGCGCATTTTTTTATTCTATCATCTGTAAGAACATTAACCCCCTAACCCCCTAAAGGGGGAAGCACTTCGTGCGTTAAGTGCCATAAAAAAACCTCGTAGGATTTTAAATCCTACGAGGTTTCGTGACCTGAGCTGTACTTTATTATTCGATATTTATTATTCAATATTTAATATTGCGAAGGCTTACCATATTGCCAATGACAAATGCAAACTATATGCATTCTCAGCATTAGCGTTTATGTTATTGAAACTATGATGAACTGTAAGATCCTTGTCGCCGATCTTAGCAGTTGGTTGCGCCAATGGATCATCTAAAAATATCCGTGCTTCTGCCTGACCAAAACCCTGTTTATGACGGAATACCAGTGAGCTGATATATTCATCCGTTGCAGGAGCAGAACCAAAGGCAGTTTTATATTCCTGTGTACTGTTACGCATGAGTTTTAAAGCATTCTCTACCTGCATACGGCTGGATGCTATTTCCTCAGGATTCAGACTTGCATTAGTGTTTTGTGTTTTTCCGGAAGCAGATGCAGTTGAATTTCCCTGTCTTGTATTTAAAGGTGCTGAAAAATGCACATTGGTATTCATCATTCCCGCATTCAGCGGACTTTCCATCACGGGGAAGTTCGGCTGCATTTTGTCATTCTCATTATTCCTTCTGAATGAAGAACCACTTTTCGGTAATTGCGATTGCATTAAAAAGGCGATCAGCAACATGGCTGCTATACTCATTGCGGGCGCAGCATACCTGTACATACGATGAATAACACCGGTCTCTGTCTTTTTCAACAGGCTCTTATTCGGGAACCTGATATTGGTATCCGGGCGAGCAATAGCCTTGTCAAAAAGGACAATATTTTCTTCTTCCGCCACCTCCAGCAATTCCTCTTCCTTTAATTCTTCATAAAGCGAAGAAAGAAATGCCTTGTATTTCTCGCTTTGCTCACTGCTCATTGTAGAAACCCTCCATTTTTTGAATAAATGCCCTCATAAACATCCGGGCGCGATGTATGTATACTTTTACCTGGGATTCATTTAATCCCGTGATATCTGCAATTTCATTATAGGAATATCCTTCGTAATCGCGAAGCAGCAAAACGGATTTTTGTGATTCAGGCAAATGTTGAATGGCTGAATCAATCAGTTCCTGAGTACCATTATAC
>CAILMK010000018.1 GCA_903835275.1 uncultured bacterium
ATCAACAAGATTGATTAGTGAAGGAACAGCAGCAAATTTTGACTTGAAAAAACGTGATGACTTCAGTAAAATAAGAGGCGTTGCAAGAGCAAATGTTTCTTTAATTCATTATTGGACATTTAAGTCAGGTAGCGATGATGCTTTTCAATGGCTTGGTGCAGAATTGACGCATCGCCTGATAGAGAAATTCGGAAAAGAAAAATTCATGCAGTTATTGGCTGACCAAACTTATGACAATGCAAAAAAGATCTATGGCAAAAAGCTTGATGACCTTATTGCACAAATTGAAAAGTAAATAAATACATAGATAAGAATGTTCATATCTGTCACGAAAATAAGCCTGAAAAATATCTTTTTCATAGTGCGCTTTATGCGGCACAATGCAAAAATATTCAAACAGATCGGGGAAGCCAAAGGCAACCTGAGTTTTGCCACCAGTATTCAAAATCCCCTCGTATACTGGACTTTTACTACCTGGGATTCCAAAGAAAGTATGATGCAATTCCGCAATAATGGTGCACACAAGGATGCCATGAAAGAAGTTCGGAACATTACGAAAGAAGCGATCTCAGGTCATTGGGAAAGTGAACAGAAACCATCCTGGAAAGAAGCGAAGGTCGGGATGATGGAGAATATAAGTTCGAGGTATTAGGTTATAGATACATGAAAAAAGAAACCCGGGATTTACTCTTTAATATTTTTGCACTTATTTGCAGTCTTTGGTTTCTGATGAATTCAAGTGTTTGGTACTATTGTATTAATCTGATTATTGCATATCCTGTAGGATTACTTGGGTTTTACATATGGTACAAGGGTAAAAAAACATCTGTATTAAGCAAAATAATTCTATGGATTCTTATCCTTGGATTAGCATTTTCAATCGTCACCTTCTTCCTTTATTATTTTGATGTCTGGTAAGAACAAAAAAGCCTGCCCTTGCAGTTTCAATTGTATTTCCTCTGTGGAACAACGGATGCATTAGTAAGCAATAATGCAGGGATCAATGTTAATATTCCAAAAGTCAGCGGTCGGTAATTGTCCAGCATATCATATAACCGGGAGCCAAGAATATCTTTCCCGCTAAGTACGGTACAGAAAGTATAGATTGAAATAATACAGAAAATTGTATAGTAGCCTGAGCCTTTCTTAGAGCTGTAAACAAGATGGTGCAATAACAGGGTAATAGCAGGAAAGGCAAAGAAGAAGGAATATTTTTGCTGGTGTGGAAATATAAGAGGCAGCACCAGGCATATGTATGAAATGACTTTGAATTCATTAATGGTTTGTTTTTCAGTCGCAAGAAGCCTGCGTGTAAATGCGAGGCAAACCGAGATCAGTAAAACCCGGATAATATTGAGCGTTAGAAAAACCCATTCTGCAGGTATGTTTATGTAATAGGGCAGCACAGAGCTAAGGCTTACCATTTTTTGTGAAGTTTCCACTGCATTATTTTGCCGGTTGGAGGAAAGTACATCCCACCATTGGAGGTGAAGCATGGCATTGTATCCGGAACCAATAAAAATGCCGGGTAAAAGGATAAATAAAACAGTGAACAAACATGTATACGCACACGCTTTATAGTGCCCTTTGTAAAACCAGTAGATTAGAAAGGGCAGGGGCATAATCTTGATATTTATGCTCAGAGCAAGCAGCAATGCCGCCCATACAATTTTCTTTTTGTGCAGCAAACTGAATGATTCAAAAACTGCCCATAGCATAAATATGGTCATCTGTACATTGAGGAAATTTTCCTGGGCAAACCGTGCAATGAGAAAATAAGACAAAATGCACCAGATATAATATTTGTTATTACGTACAGGCAAATCAAAATAGTCAAGGAATAATGTCCAGAGCCTGAAAATAAAGAAGACATTAGCCCATAGCCAGAGAATCTCCACAATGAAATTTGGCAAGTATGAAAAAGGTAATAGTATCAGGGCAAAAAACGGACTGTAAAAATATTGCAGATCCCTGACGAAGGGCGGCCCGTAGATATTGCCGTGTTTTCCAAGGGTTGCTGCTGCGTTGAGGAATACATCAAAGTCCCCGCCGCTTGCGTACGCCTGGATGATTGAGTATACGAGTAAAAGAGCGATTGCAAGTATCCTGACTGGTTTTTCGGAAGATGGTTTTAGCATGTTTTAAATCGCAGGTGATACACTTAAGGGTGTAAATGCCTGTTTATATGCTAATGACGAATGCCGAACTCAAAAGGTGAGTTGTTTTTAAAACTTTATTACCGAATTATTAATTTAGCCTAAAACCAAAAAAGCCGCAAACAGCGGCTTTTTTATATTTCATTAGGTTATTTATTACCCGTTAAGTTTCTTGTGGTCGGCAAGGAATTTCTCCAAACCTATATCTGTAAGCGGATGATTGATCAATTGTAAAATTACAGATGGGGGACAGGTCACCACGTCAGCACCCAGTTCAGCGCACTGTACTATATGCAGGGTGTGGCGCACCGATGCAGCCAGCACTTCCGTTTCCATCCCGAAATTGGAGAATATATTCACGATCTGCGCGATAAGTTGTACCCCTTCGCCGGAGATATCGTCTATACGCCCAATAAACGGTGATACATAACTGGCTCCCGCCTTGGCAGCGATCAGTGCCTGTCCTGCGGAAAATATCAGCGTACAGTTGGTACGTATCCCTTCATTCTTGAAGGTGGATATTGCCTTAATGCCTTCCTTGATCATTGGGACCTTAACAACTATATTATCAGCTATTTTAGCAAGTTTACGGCCTTCGCGCAAAATACCTTCGTAGTCAGTAGAGATCACTTCCGCGCTGATGTCGCCCGGTACTTCCCTGGCTAAAAGTGCATAGTGCGCCAGGATATTTTCCTCGCCTTTGATGCCTTCCTTCGCCATCAGGGAAGGGTTGGTGGTTACTCCATCAAGCACTCCAAGGGCGTGTACTTCAAGTATCTGGGCAAGGTTGGCGGTATCTGCAAAAAATTTCATAAAATAGATTTATCGTTCAGTGATTTACGTGGCAAAATTAAAAAAGAAAATCAGGAATTTGAATAGAAACTTATTCACAATTCAGAGAAATAAAAAAAGGGTAAGCTACCTATATCGCGCCGCTCAACCACCTGTTTCTTGC
>CAILMK010000019.1 GCA_903835275.1 uncultured bacterium
CGGATTTTTCATTCGCAGGATACTTTTTGTATTTAATAAGTTCAACGAGGAGTCAAATTTTAAAAGGTAGCTCATCGTATCATTGCTTCCATGATTTGCAGTAATGAAAATATTTGAATGGTCGGATGTTGCTGCGTATACTGATTTGTATAAACCGCTGTATTTATAAGTTGCTATCATATTTAGCCCGGTATCTATCAGGGAAAGTACCGAATCAGATATAGCTAAAAAACTATTCGAGAATACCTTCTTTATAGATGAGTATGAGAAAGCTTTCTTCCATATGATTTTGGAGGCACTATCTGTTTTAATAATAGTATCTGATGAAATTATTATCCTGTCATCATTACTTGCGTTGAATATATCTGTAAAAGCGGTATTGGATATACTATCTTTTTTTATAATATTTCCGCTTGTCGGATCAAGTGTACATACAGTTCCTCCATTCAGAACAATGAGATTATTTTTTGAATCAAATACAAAGCCTCCGTGTCTGTGGGGCAAGGCTACGTTTCTGTTTATTTGTACTTTCTCCTGCCACTGCAGGACCAGGTCTTTTGAAAACTTAAATACCCAGCTGAAATTATCAGTATGAAAAACATCACAATCTTCCTGTTGATTTGAAAGTGTATAGATGTTACCTTGATTATCTGTCAGCATCTGTACCAGATATTTCATTTCCTTATATTGAAAATCGATGGCATTTGATTTTATTACACTGCCGTTTTTATCAAGCTGAATTAAATTTGCAACATCTTTTCTATCTTCCCATCCTCCTATGATCCATCCGCTATCTTTGGTCATTACCAGTGCAGATGGAATGTTGAAATTTGGAATGGATGCCTGAAAAGGCGTGACCTGCGCAATAGTCTTGAAAGAATAAACAAGCAGGCAGAGTATGAGAATAATTTTTCTTTTCATGTTGGTTTGTTGTTTTTGGCATACCAAAGATACTAAAATTTGCCAATGTCAGCAAATAATAACAAGATCCTTTCAGGATGACAACTCGAAGGTTCTGTTGGCAGTCTTTCATCAGCACATCAGCAAATTACCACATCATCACATTAACCACTCTTCTTCCTACCTAAAAACGCAAATCCGGGTAATGCTTTTTTATCGGGTACGTGTACGGTGAATATTCCATCGGCGCGGGAGACTTTATCGGTTCCGTAACGTTTTTTTATTTTATCCATTGCGAACATGAGATGCACATTTTTTTCGGACATATCAAAAAGCTGCAACTGGTAATTGGCATGTACCAGGTGAGTAAATCGTACTCCAATGAGGCGTATCAATACGCGGCGTTCGTAGGCTTTCTTGAATAATTCCAGGACGGTATCAATCAATACATCATCGCGGTTGGTATAGGGAATGCGCAATTGGTGTGTGGTGGTTTCAAAATCAGAGTAACGCAGTTTTATATTGACGCAGCCCGTCATTTTATTTTCCGCACGCATATCGTAGGAAAGTTTTTCCGTCATCGCCAGCAGAACAGATTTTAAATATTTTATATCCGAGGTATCTTCCCCGAAGGTGCGCTCGGTACTCATGCTTTTTGCTTCCGCGTATGGGACGACCGGAGTATTGTCAATGCCATTGGCGCGCTTCCATAAGGTAAGGCCGTTTTGTCCGAAGAGGCGCACCAATACCTTGGCGGGAAAATCCATCAGCATACCGATGGTGGTAATGCCCAGGTCTTTCAGCAGGCTTTCCGTTTTATGACCGACCATGGGCATTTTATCTATGGCTAGGGGAGTGAGGAAATTGCGTACATTTTCCTGCGGTACGAATAAGCGGTTATCGGGTTTCGCCTCGCCGGTGGCTATTTTACTGATCACTTTATTAATGGAAAGTCCGGCGGATAGAGGCAGGCCCGTTTCCTTTTTAATGGTATCGCGCAGTTCCCATGCCCATTTTTGCGTCCCGAAGAAGCGATCCATACCGCTCACATCCAGATAGAATTCATCTATGGAGGCTTTTTCAAAAAGCGGCGCGCGATCGGCTATGACCTGCGTCACCAGATCACTATACTTGCTATACGAATCCATATCCCCGGAAAGATAGACGGCATTGGGGCAAAGCCTGCGCGCCAGTACGATGGGCATAGCGGAATGCACCCCGAATTGCCGTGCCTCATACGAACACGCCGCTACCACACCGCGATTGCTTTTGCCACCCACGATCA
>CAILMK010000020.1 GCA_903835275.1 uncultured bacterium
TGCCTTTTGACGGAGCTTCATAGAAGTAGCCCATGCGTGCGGCAACTTGCTTATCATACCAATATTCAAATCCAAGAGAAGGATTGATTTCCTTGATTTCTTCTGAAAGTCCTCCGGGGGCATCATAAAACGAAGTAAACATACCTTGAAGAACCGGACGGTTTGGATCCTGTCCCGAAGCAATCTCCGGTAATCCGGTGTTCGGATCAGTAATTGTGTTGCCATTAGCATCCAGTTTATAACTTGGAGGTGTAGGCACCAGCAATTTATTCAAGTCTAATGCAATGGCAATTTCATTGTAATCATCTATATGAAAATTAAAATAACTACCAACTCTTAAATTGATAGGGATATAATCTTTCTCTGTAGAGGCGGTATATGTAATCCGAGGTCCCATGTTGGAAATGTCAAAGCCTAAGCCAAGATTTGCCTTGTAGCCGGAAACTTTCAACTCCTTGGTATAATAACCGGAGATATCTCCGCCAAATCCGATGGCAGGCTTAGTGGAAGATGAACCGTTACCTATGGGAGTTTTACCCGCAAGGTCGGAATAAATAAATCTACCGGCTACGCCAATGGAAAAATTCTCGCTCAATTTACGTGCATATCCTCCATCAGTGGCAAATTCGTAAGGCCTGTATTGTTTAAGGTCATTGCCAAAGTTATCTGTAAACTGTATATCCCCGAGGGAAAAATATCGCAGGGATGCACCAAATCCTGAAAGTTTATCAATTTTATAATAGCCTGATAAATAGGAAAGACTTATGTCCGGAACCAGTGAACGCAACCAGGGCGTATACGATACGGAAATACCTCCGTCATGGGGCATAAATGCAAGTTTGGCAGGATTCCAAGCCATTGAAGCAGCATCCGGAGGGGTAGCAGCACCAACATCTCCCATGGCTCCCGCAGCAGCATCAGGAGTAATAATCAGGAAGGGAACAGCAGTAGTGATCACATTTCTCTGACCTAAAAGTTGGGTCGTAGATAATTGGGGGGATTGAGCATTAACAGCAGTTCCTGCCAAAGCCAAAACGCCAAAAGTTAAGATTTTTGAAAAACAATTCATATATTCATATATCGGATTACAAATCTAAAAAAAATTCGCTGCAAGCTACACATATATTGCGTTTATATGTGAATTTCATAGCTGATCAACCTTACAAACGTAAGAAATCCATGGAAATTGCCTGCTTTAAATTAATACCGGCTAACTTTTTGTATTCCAGGTAATGGATGATTGAAATAACCGTCTTATTGTCTGATTATTATCAACTTAGAGTTTAATTCCTGATGCATTCCGGAAGGATCCATGACGCTTATTCTGTAAATATACATTCCTTCTGCCATGGGAGCACCGCCATCAGTATTGCCATTCCAATAAACTGTTTTTACATGGCTGCCTCCATTTTGGGGAGTGGCATTGATGGTTTTGACCAATCTGCCCTGTAAATCATAAATATAAATGGTTACTTCCAATTGTTCATCAGGATCAGCATTGTGTTCAAAGGAAAAAGTAGTACTACCGGAAAAAGGATTGGGATAGTTGGATAGTTTTTCAACAGTGAAATCACGATGGTCAACCACTTGAAAATCTATGGAGGCTTCGGAAGAATTATTTGCCACATCCCAAACTTTTAAAGTTAAAGTATAATTTCCGGTAGGTAATTGCTGGAAAGGATAATTCAACCATCCCGAATGAAAATTATCAAGGTCAGATTGATAGTAGTCATTCATAACGATTGGATCCCCGCCGTTCAAAACACCTGTAATATCATGCCCGATCCCATTACCAACCGTATTTATGCCGACATCGTCCCATAAACGCGCTAGTAAATGTGGCGTATCATTGCATAATCCACCGGAAATGAATGTCGTATCATTGATGTATAAATGTATGGTCGGGCCAAGGCCATCTTCTTTTACCATATTAATGGCACTTCCTCCTATTATAATATTGTTATAATGTCCTGCTGCGTCTTCATCTTTATTATTGGTTGCATAATAAGAAATTTTCCCGTTTGAATTAGTAAAGGAAACATCTTTAGGCATAATAAATGTAAAGGTGAATTCTCCGTTTACAACGCTGGCTTCTCCATTGAAAATGATATTATTCTGGACAACGAAAGGCATTTTATAGCTTGGGTTCGCGGTTCCGGTAACATTTGCAAGCGTAGTAAGCGTTACCGGTTTATCATATACTGTCGGATAAATAATTCCATTGAAGCCCGTTCTTTTATTTCCGGAAGCATCTGCTATGTACCCTTTTATTGTAACCTGGGTAAGCGCCCGCAATGTATCATTTTGCCCCGGCACTACCGTCTTTTGGTTTATTTGCGTTGTTACCACGGAATCCTGCGGCAAGGCAATCTGCAAGGCAGGATCACCCAGCAATGAAAAGATACAGGTATTTTCACCGAATTGAGCGGCATTTTTAGCATCCTTCATAATGTCCCCAAATCGGCGCGGTTTACCATTATCTATCCTGAAAATATTATTGTTAAAAACACCCTTGGTCAACTGATCGTTGCTGGTGGATTCTGCAAGACGCGTAGTAGTAAATAAAGCGATGGCTCCTCCCGCCGGATTGAGCATACACAATTCTCCGGCTGAAACCGTGACGGGATCATCAAATCTGCCAAATTCGCAAGTGGCAGTTAAAAATACCGGCATGGCATATTTGTTTTTCCATGCATTAATATCGGCTACTTCCAATACCCTTTCATGTGCCCAACCTTCTGCACCGCCATGCCCTGTATAAGTCATAACAAGTGCTCCCTTATTCACACGGTCAATAATTGCTTTTTGTGCATCCGGGTATCTTTCACCGCTGGCTGTTGTTTCCATTTGGTAGGCATCGAGGTATATTTTATCAACATTAAATATAGGATAGGTAGATTCCACTGCAACAATAGTAGACTCGGTGGATAATTCAAAGAGATTCCATTCCTGGTCGTCCGCTACAAATCCAAGGATATTACGCCAATCCCTCATTGAATTTGGATCTACATAAGCGTTAATTTTATCAACCATCGCATTTGCCTGGTCCAGGGTAGTTACCGGAAATCTTCCCACGCCTATATCTACATTATTACCGGTAGGCAATGATCCTTCACCATCGTCAAGGAAACCTAGAAAATCATCCGAGCAAAATGAGCTAACATAGGATACTGAGTTTGAGGCCTGATCTGTTTCATACACCGGAATAAAATTAGTGTTATTGGGAACCCTGTATTTCGGATCATAAGAAGCACCTCCCATCAGGAGGACATATTTTATTTGTTTCAGACTCGGGTCATTCTTGGCGCGGTCATAAAACATTTTTGCAAAGTCTCTGAAAGCAGTTACATCCTGGGACCCGGAAGAAAACTCATTATAAATGGCCTGTGGAGTAACTACGTGTACTGTGAAGTTATCCCTTTTCCTATGGAAATCTGCCACGCGATTAGCCGCTGCCATGAAATTAGGATGTGATATAATAATCATATCCGGTTGTGGCAAACCATGAAGATTCTGGTTGCCGACCTGTCCAAAAGAAGTGGGTCTGTAAAAATTACTGCCATCAAAAGTGGCAAATTGCCTCAGAATATCCGAAGTAGCGTTAAATTCATAGTTACCACCATTCAGGTTTCCGGCAATAAAATGAATATTATGTATATCAGTAACATCCAATACCCGGGTATTGGTATTGGCACTTGCTATTGAAAATTTATTAACATGCCCGCTATCAAAACTGGCTCCATCACTAAATACAAATTGCCCGTTATGGGAAGAAAGAGCGCATCGTACATTTACTTCAATGAAATCCAACCAACCAAGGGCATTATAATCCCCGTTCATATTGAACGTAATGTTTATGCCAAGATGAGTGGAGTTATCATTGAAACAATCACTTCCGTTTGCCTGGGTGGCATAATCATTTGTGAAATCAAAACTTGTAGGAGAATCAGAAGTAGTGAATTGCTTGTTGCCGTTACAGCTAACATCAAAGCTTGTGGTTTGTAACGAACGTGCAGCAAAAACAGTACGTATACAAACAGAGCTGTTGTTTGGGTCCCTCGCAGGAAAGTCAAAATTAAAATCCTGGCTTTGCACCTTATCAAAGGCTTCACCCCACCATTCTCTGCCGGACATTACATTTTTTGTAATGTCCGTCCACGCATCGTAATCATGGAGCTGATATTCATTATAAGAAGTTATTGTTCTGTCCGGACTGCCTGAGGAAGCCAGGGTATCCATTCTTTTTCCTGGTGTCTGGTTAATGCAAAGAAAATAATACGTAGTATCAGAGTAAGCATTTTGCTGGTGATGAAATTGTTTATCTCCTTTGCTATAGAGCCACTGAACAGGGCTTTCGCCATAAAACATGACATAGTCGTTCGCAGAGAAAGCGTCATTTCCATTCCCGCTTACATAAACGGAGTTTTCCACAAGATCCTTATCCACCGGAGATCCTGCAATTTCCGGAAGGCAGCCTCCAGGCTTACCATATATATGTATAAATTTTTTGGTAAGGTTGTTTCCGTCAATCCCAAGGCTTTTTAGAAAGTGAAAATCAATAGTATACAGGCCGGAAGAGGTAACCCCGATCTTATACCAGTTTCCGGAATTCATCACAGAATTCTGTGGTTGGGATGTCTTGGACATGGCCATACCTGAACCACTTCCGGAAGTAATATCACCCGGATTTTCTGCAATTTTGAAGGAAGGAAATAAAAAATTTGAAAATTCTTTTTGAGAAGTAATCACA
>CAILMK010000021.1 GCA_903835275.1 uncultured bacterium
GGAAAAGCAGTCGGAGTAATTAACAATAATCAATACAGAAAAATATAAACCCGTTTGAATAAGTTATCATTAAATATCCGGATTGGCATTGCAACAGGATTGATCATTTTCCTTCCTGCCTTGTATGGATGGCAGGTAGATACGCCCTGGATGATCAATGGCAACTTTGACATGATCTCATTGACACTTTTAGGACTGCTTCCGCTTATAGGGGGAACCGTTGCTGCATTAATGATAAAATCAAAAAGTGGAGGTTATCTGAGCTTCACCAAAGCCATGACAAGCATGATAACGGTGATCGCACTTTCCATTGGAATTTATACGCTTTTATTTTGTTTAATGTTTTACATGGATCACGGATTTACAGAGACATTTTCGAAAACCCAGTATCATTTACTTGAAGAAAAAGTAAAGCTGCATCAAATGACGCAGGCCGAACTCACCAAGCGTGATGCAGACATGAAAAATGTATCGTTCACATCCGCGATAACCTCTGTGGCAATATTGAGCAACACGATCTTCTTTGCAGTACCTGAAACAATCATTGCTCTACTTATATCAACCATCATCAGAAAAGAAAAATAGACATGGATATATCACTGGTAATACCACTCTATAACGAAGACGAATCCCTGCCGGAACTGGCGGAATGGATAGACCGCGTTGCTATTGCAAACAGCTATACGTACGAGGCTATTTTCGTGGACGACGGCAGCAAGGATACTTCCTGGGAAGTAATTAAAAAACTCTCCGCAAAGAATCCGAATATAAAGGGTATCAGCTTCCGCAGGAACTACGGGAAATCTGCCGCACTGAATGAAGGCTTCAAGGCTGCACAGGGCGATGTTATCATCACCATGGATGCGGACCTTCAGGATAGCCCTGAGGAGATCCCGGGGCTGTACAAGATGATCACAGAGGATAAATTCGATCTTGTTTCCGGATGGAAGCAAAAAAGATACGACCCGATCACCAAAACGGTTCCTACCAAACTATTCAATTGGGCGACGCGCAAGATGAGCGGCATACAGTTGAATGATTTTAACTGCGGACTAAAAGCATACCGCCGCGACGTAGTAAAAAGCATAGAAGTATACGGGGAAATGCACCGTTATATTCCTGTAATAGCCAAGTGGGCCGGATTCACAAAAATCGGTGAACGCGCAGTACAACACCAATCGAGAAAATACGGTGTTACCAAATTTGGTTTGGAACGTTTCACCAATGGATTTTTAGATCTACTCACTATATTTTTCGTCGGTAAATTCGGACGCCGCCCCATGCACTTTTTCGGTACAATGGGTATGCTGATGTTTTTACTTGGATTGTTTCTTTCAGTTTATCTGGGGTGCACTAAAATTTACGATGTGGCATTCAATATTCCGGCAAGGCTTCTTGCCAACCGCCCCTCTTTTTTCATTGCTCTTACTTGCATGATAATAGGAACACAATTATTCCTCGCCGGTTTCATCGGAGAACTAATCTCCCGCAACGGCCAGGAAAGGAATTATTATCATGTGAAAGACAAAGTGTAATTTGCTAATGTGCTTCCGCCGTGGCGGATGCTAATTAGATAATTAAAGAGTAGACTGTTTCTGCAAGAATAAGAAGATATAGGATGCATTTCACTCTGCTTTTTTCTTTTTTCTATTTCTAATTGCAGAATCCACTATGAAAATAATTGCAAACAAGATTGTCAATGTCATAATGCCAAAATACATCGGGAATTCAGATTTTTCCTTTTCGCTCAGATACGATTCCCCAATAAAACTAAATGTAACCAAACACGACAATACCCCGAGAACGATAGAAATAACCAGAAAAAAATAAGCTACAGGATGATTACTCCTTCTTGCAAGAAATATAAACAATAAAATACCTCCTGTAATTACGACAGTTGGTCCCTCGACAAACATAAAATCATAAGCTCCACTCAGATCAGGGTCTGCACGACAAATATTAGTCATTAGCAAAAAAATGAATGCTGTTAAAAGAGTGTATTTCATTGTAAAGGTTGTTTTAACAAAGTTCAGTAAAATTCCTATCGCGGCAAAAATTATTCCTGAAAGAAAAGTCTAAAAACTCAACAAGCCCTGTAAGGGCGAAATCTTAATAGGAAGTACATGCCCCTCTCTCCGCTTCTGCCCGCTTTTACGCCTTTGGCGTAAAA
>CAILMK010000022.1 GCA_903835275.1 uncultured bacterium
CTAGAATCGAACCAGGATTTTAAGTTTCGGAAACTTACGCACTATCCGTTGTACTACGGGGCCATTTTATTGCAAAGGTGGGGATTTTCACTTCCTAAAGTTAAAAAAAAAGAATATTTATCAGATGATTATTTGAATAAGATTGCATTTGGACACGAATCCACACTTACACCAAAACTTTTGCGAGTGCTTCAAAAAGCTTTTCTATCTGAAGCGGCTTCCATAAAAAACCATTGAAATAGGATGAATATTTTTCCTGTCCGGGAGCAGTTATATCGGCTGTAAGTGCAAATATTGGCGTCTGGATATTTGGATTTTCAATGGTGCGGATATTCATTGTTGCATCAAAACCGTTCATTTCCGGCATATGTATATCCATAAGTATAAAATCGTAGGGTTTCTGTTTTGCCATCTCTACTGCATTTCGTCCATTTGTAGCATGCTCTGAGGCCACCCCCCATTTGGAAAGCAGCTTACGCACTAGCAGCGCATTTATATCATTATCCTCTGCAACTAAAGCAATTTTATCCTTTAGCTTATCTGAATAATCCGATGGAGTAGTATTATAGGATATGGGCTTTCCAAGGGTAAGTTCAAAACTGAAAACAGAACCTTTCCCAAACGTACTTTCTACCCTTATATCAGAACCATGCATTTCCAGGATCTTTTTTACAATTGCCAATCCAAGTCCGGTGCCACCCTGCTTACGCGTGGTTACAGGTTTTGTCTGGGAAAAACTTTCAAAAATTCTTTCAATGTCTTCCTGGGGAATTCCTTCCCCTGTATCACTAATGGTAAAAAGAAGCCTGTCTGCATTATTTGCACTTCCGGTTTTTTGAATTTCTATGCCTATCCTGCCGCTGTCTGTAAATTTAATGGCATTGCTGATCAGGTTTCCCATCACCTGCATCATCCTCGTTTCATCCAGGATATATGATTTACCAACCTCAGAATCCATTTTTAGGGATAAAACAATATTCTTATCCCTGGCAAGCGGATCATAGGTCCGCCATATATTTTCCATGAGCTCCTTGAAATTGGTTTCCCGTGTTTCAAGAAATTCTTTTCCACTATCCAGTTTTGTGAAATCAAGAATATCGTTTATTATCCTTAAAAGATTATTGGAAGCAAATTTCAATGTGTCCAGCAATTGCTTATCCTCCTCATCCGATGATTTCCCGCTAAGCATGGAAACAATGGTTGTCACTGCATTCAAGGGCGTGCGTATTTCATGGCTCATGGTAGATAAAAATTCCTGGCGCACCCTTGCCGTCTCTTCAGCACGATTCTTTTTCTCAATGATCTCCGCCTTTTCGCGTTGCATCTGCGCTTCCTGCTCCAGGGTCTTCATCTGGAGAATTATGTCATAATTCTCAATTACTTTTAATGTCTGGGTATTTATGACTGTTTCTTTCTGGCGCAGATAACCTTCCAGGGATTTCAATGCTTTTTCAGCATTGTTTTCAAGCTTATTGATCCTGTACAATAAATAATCGCACTTAAACTTGATGAAAACGATGTTATACTCCTTGCTGAAATCCAAACCTAACTGCGCCGTTTCCTTTGCTTTTGTGAGCAAACCCATTTCGGTATAAAGCCCTCCAAGCTTGTGATAAGCCATGCCCAGCCCCAAGCGCTCTCCCATTTCCTTATGAATGCTGATGGCCTCAAGAAAATCTTTTTCGGCATCCAGATAACGAACCATGCGGGTTCGGACTTTTCCACGGCCGTAAATTGCAAAGGCAGATCCCCTGATATCACCTGTCTGCTTTTTCATACTGATGGATCTTTCTATCAGATCCAGTGCCTTATGAATTTTCCCCTGTTTCAGAAACACTCCCGAAAGGTTATTATAAGCATTTGATTCCAGGTTCAGGTCACCGACTTTTGCTGCAGCTGCTATCGCATTTTCATACGCCTTGATAGCGTTATTGGTATCTCCGAAATATTCATAGATAGTCCCAAGTGATTTTTCAGCCCTTGAAATGTTATGATAATCATTAAATTTCTGATAGGTTTGAATGCACTCCATCAGGTAAATAAGACCCAGATGGTAATTATCGGTCTTGTAGTAAATACCGGCAATGTTATATTTGGCATTGGCAATACCCTTTTCATCATTAAGTTCTTCAAAATACTTAATTGCCTCCCGGGACATATTGGTTGCCTTTTCATGCTCACCCACAATCATAAAATACAAGGCAAGTTGGTTGAGGCTCTGCCCTATTAAGGCAGAATCATTAAATTCCCTGCTTGTAAATAAAGCCTGTTCTGCAAGATCAATACTGTGCTTCAGATTATTCACCCGGGAAGCATATGCTTCTTCAAGTAAGGATTTAACACGTTCCCTGTATTCAGGATTTGGATTCATCACTTTGGTTGGTAATCTCCCCAAGGCAGTACCTTGCCACAGGTTTGACTAACAAATATAAATTAAAATACTTTCAAATTATCCTTATAAACTGGTCTTTCTTACATTTTAGACGACATTGGTCAAAAAATGACGCTAAAAATGCAAATTTATCGATTTGCAACTCCTAATAGTGTTTGGATAATTTAAAAAAATATTAACTTTGGAATCACAAAACACAACGAACTGCTACCCGGGGTTTTAATACCTGCCTCATTTAAACACTTGTGAAACGCTTTATCTGGTATCCAGGCTGATTGCCGGATATAAGGATACACTATGATTATTAACTTGAAAACAAAATTTTATATGCCTATGAGTTTTTCTACACTGTTCAAAAGAATTTTCATTCTTATTCTTGGTTCTGCCGTGGGACTGAATGTATATTACAGTTACGGTTATGGAACTACCGCCCCTCCGGCTTCCTATACCAACGCCCCCAAGGATTGTGGGAATTGCACAAGTTGCCATAGCGGCACAGCCCTTAAGTCCAAGTCAGCAAGAATAAGGCTGACCGGTATTACAACGGGATATACACCAAGTGACACCTTTAAGATGAACCTATCCTATCTTCCTTCGCTTAGCTCCAAGGGACATACTTATGGTTTTGAACTGGTTGCAATTGATAGCGTATCCAAGAAACAAATAGGCACTCTAATTGTAACCGATAAAACTAATACTGTTATCAATTCATCCTCAGGATGTTCAGGACTTACACGTCAGTATCTTTCACATACCTCATCCGGCATTAAGGCAGCTGCGAAGAAAAACTGGAATTTCAAATGGGTTGCTCCTTCAACAACTACTAACACCGTCATCTTTTATGCGATCATAAACTCGGCAAATGGTGATGGATCTTCAGGCGGTGATACCATTCTTACACAGGAATTTCATTATAGGATAGCTCCTGTTTTGGCAGGTTTCAAATCAAATACAAGTGTTTGCACCGGTGATTCCCTTGCCTTAACTGATACCAGTAAAGGGCCTGTTAAATCTTATAGCTGGACCTTCCAAAACGGAAGCCCTTCAACTTCAACCTTGAAAAATCCAAAGGTTTCTTTTGCTTCCTCCGGTTCTGATTCAATTACTTTGACGGTAACCGATGCCAACAGCAAAACTTCTTATGCAAAACAAACTATTACAGTAAATGCAAAACCAACGGCAAGCATAACTGTAGGAACTTCTTCGATGTGCCAGGGTGATTCGAGTTTGCTTACCGCCTCTTCCGGAAGCTCTTATTCATGGAGTAATGGTGCAACATCATCCTCCATTTATGTCAAGGATTCCCAGTCATACACAGTTACAGTTTATAATTCCTCGGGATGCGGTACTACCAGCAGCCCTGCGAAAGTCCAGGTGAATCCCGTTCCCAATATGTCCATTTCATCGAATAAACCAAGTACCTATTGCAATGGAGATACAGTGATTTTGACGGCGAATCCTTCCGGGCTTTCCACCTATGTATTCAGCAGGAATAAGAGTATACTTACTTCAACGGGAAATTCAACTAATTTTATTGCTTCTTCCAGCACCCTTTCCAGTTCCGATGTGTTTACAGTTAAAGGCACTTCATCTGCCGGTTGTAGTGCAACATCCGCAGGCGTGTCCTTTAAATTTGCACCACCTCTCTCTCCAAAATTCAACTACTCGGATAATAAAGGCGCCGTTACATTTAGTGATTCCACTATTGGTACCTCAAACCGTGTCTGGAATTTTGGTGACAGCATTAGTGGTGACACGTCTAAAATTGCAATACACTACTATACAAAATCAGGAACGTTTCGTGCCACGCTAACGGTATTCAACAGCGTTGGATGCCCTGATACCACATCCATGAGCGTCACTATTACTTTTACCGGAATGGAACAACTTGTTTCAATAAATGGAGCAACAATATATCCAAATCCGGGCACAGATCATTTGACTGTTTCCATTAATAGCATGGATGATCAGAAGATAGAACTTGTATTGCATGACCTTACAGGAC
>CAILMK010000023.1 GCA_903835275.1 uncultured bacterium
CGCTTGTCATAGATCGTTGGCAAAACACCGGGACCAAGCTTAGAAATACAAAAGAATGTAAAGGTCATTCCCAGTGCGGTAATAAGCACTGTACACTCAAACAGGATTGGAACGAAGGAAAGCAAAGGCCAGATAGGCTTACCTCCAATATTCATCGGCCAGTCAAAGGTGTTGGTATAACCTGTTAATGAAAATCCGAATAACAACCCTATACATCCGAATGCAAAAGCGGCTACACCAAGGTTAGATCTTTTAATGCCGAGTATTTTTTCAATACCATGCACAGGAAAAGGAGTGAAAACATCTATGATGCCGTATCCTTTCTCCCTGGATTTTCTGAGAGCACTTAATAACACGTCATCATCGTTGAAAACGGCTACAATGCAATTTGTCCTCTGTATTTTAATTATGCTCATTCGTTTATAATTCTATATAATCTAAACTGCTGTATAATATTCGTTTAATGATGCGTTTCTTCAGCATGTGCATGATCATGTCCATCGTGACCATGACCGTGTTCAGCTATTGAAAGTTCATAAGCAAGATCCTGGTTGTAATCCTGTTCTCCGTAATATGCACCCTTTGGCTTGCCTGCCTTGGTTTTCTTATTGATCATTTTTACTTCCGCAATCGCAATTACCGGAAGGAACTTAGCGAAGAGGAAGAATAACATGAAGAAGAATCCAATGGTACCGATAAACATTCCAAACTCAACCCAGGTAGGAACATACATTGCCCAGGAAGAAGGAAGGAAGTCACGGTGAAGGGATATAACAATGATTACGAAACGCTCGAACCACATACCTATATTTACAAATATGGAAATGATAAATATAAAGATAGGGCTGCGACGGAAACTCCTTACCCAGAAAAGCTGTGGAGTAACAACGTTACAGGTGATCATGATCCAGTATGCCCACCAGTAAGGTCCGAATGCACGGTTGATGAAAGCGAATTGCTCATAACCGTAACCGGAATACCATGCCATAAAGAACTCAGTTGCATAAGCAATTCCCACCAGTGAACCTGTAAGTGTAATCACTTTTGACATTGCTTCCAAGTGACCGATAGTAATATATTTTTCAAGGCGCATTACTTTGCGCGCTACAATTAACAATGTAAGTACCATCGCAAATCCTGAGAAGATCGCCCCTGCAACGAAATAAGGAGGGAAGATGGTAGTATGCCATCCCGGAATCAGGGAAGTGGCAAAGTCAAAGGATACAATGGTGTGCACTGAAAGTACGAGAGGAGTGGAGATACCTGCAAGAATCAAACTCACTAATTCAAAACGATTCCAGTGACGAACAGAACCCGTCCAGCCAAAACTGAAGAAGTTGAATATATGCCAGCGCAATTTTCCGGTTGCCCTGTCTCGCAAAGTCGCAAGGTCAGGAATGATACCTGTATACCAGAATACAATGGATACAGTGAAATATGTTGAGATTGCAAATACGTCCCATAAAAGTGCTGAGTTAAAGTTAGGCCAGAGAGGACCGAAGTCATTTGGTAATGGAAGAGTAAAGAATGCATTCCATACACGTCCCATGTGAAAGATAGGAAACTGTCCTGCGCACATTACAGCGAAGAGAGTCATCGCTTCTGCAGAACGGTTGATGGAATTACGCCATTCCTGACGGAACAACAACAGGATCGCAGAGATCAATGTACCGGCGTGGCCAATACCGATCCACCAAACGAAATTGGTGATATCAAACCCCCAACCAATAGTCTTGTTCAAACCCCAGGAGCCTATACCGTGCATTACTTCGTATGTAAAGCTAAATACGCCTATACAAAGGGTAAGCACCGATATAATAAAGCCAACATACCAGTGTATGGTAGGTTTTGCCTCTGCCGGAGCGCAAATTTCATCAGTAATGATGGTGTAATTGGTTTCCCCGAATATTAAGGGTTCCCGTATCGCGGCTTCATGACTCATTATCTGTTTCCTTTTCTGTTTTTGTTAAGCAATTGTTTCAGTCGAATTTCTTACCTTGGACATATAACTTACCGAAGGCCTTACATTAAGTTCTGTAAGTATTTTGTACGTGCGCTTGTTTTCAAGCAACTTGCTGATCTCACTATTAGGATCATTCATGTCTCCGAATACAATTGCATTCGCAGGGCATGTTTGCTGACAGGCAGTTTTGATTTCACCGTCTTTCAAAGAACGTCCTTCTTTCTTCGCATCAAGTTTACCTACTTGTATACGTTGAACGCAGAAAGTACATTTTTCCATTACACCACGTGTACGTACAGTAACATCAGGGTTAAGAACCATTCTGCCAAGATCTGTTTGTAAAGCGTAGTCCTTGAATTTATCATTCAGTGCATAGTTGAACCAGTTGAAGCGGCGTACTTTGTAAGGACAGTTATTTGCGCAATAACGTGTACCTACGCAACGGTTATATGCCTGTTGGTTCAACCCTTCTGAACTATGTGAAATAGCATTTACCGGACATACTGTTTCGCAAGGTGCATTGGAGCACTGCTGACACATGATAGGTTGGAATACCACTTTTACTTTCTCGTAGTTTCCGAGCTTGTGTTCAGCCTCCAGTTTATCAATTTCTTTGTATTTGTTATGGTAAGTTTCCTTAGGTCCGTCTTCAGCTACAGAATAGTAACGGTCAATGCGGATCCAGTGCATTTCCCTTCTGCGGCGCACTTCATCTTTACCCACTACAGGTACGTTGTTTTCTGCCTGGCAGCTAACTACACAAGCATTACAACCCGTACAAGCGTTAAGATCTATAGCCATGCCCCACTGGTGACCCGGATAACGGTAGTCTTGCCAGAGAGAGATACGTAAGGAGCTTTCTTCTTTTTTCTTTTCTTCCTGTTCCTTGTAGAAAC
>CAILMK010000024.1 GCA_903835275.1 uncultured bacterium
AATACTTCTTCAAATAATTCCAGGAAGTTTTCAGTTTTATCATCTCTGAAATGCATTTTAACAATACGTATCATGACGCGAAGATAAAGAAGTTGAGCCTTATGATGAATCTAAAATAAAAAGAGCCGCTCAAATGAGTGGCTCCCTATATATTTTAAACTAAATATTATTTCTGTTCCATACCACCGCCATCCTGGCCTGCAGGAGGTTTTATTCCAATCAACTCAACATCGAAAACCAATGGAGAATATGGAGGAATTTGTGCACCTGCACCCTGGGCACCATAACCTAATTCGGAAGGAATGATCAACTTTGCCTTGGATCCTACTTTCAGTAGTGCAATGCCTTCATCCCATCCTTTAATCACCTGGCCCTGTCCGAGCTTAAAAGTAAAAGGCTCACCACGTTTATAAGATTCGTCAAATTCAGTTCCGTTCAGCAACCTGCCTGCATAATGAACAATTACTTCATCACCGGCCTTTGCCTGAACTCCTGTGCCCTGGCGCATGATTACATAATTCAAACCGGATGCAGTTGTTGTAACTTTAAGTCCGCTATCCTTTACAAATTTTGCGATGACATTCCTTTCCTGCTGTATACGTGCAGTAGGATCGGATATTCCAATCATTTTTATGTAATACTTCATAAAGGAACCTTGTGGGAAAAACGGAGGCCTTTGAGCAGCAAGTTGCCCCTGAAAAATAGAATCAGAAGGCACTAATACAGCTGCACTATCTCCGGCACCCAGTCTTTGAAATGCCTCCATAAGGTCAGCGATGGTTTTGGAAGGGCTGTACTGGATTTCCATTGGCTTGCCCTTGGTAGGAGAATTCATGGAGTAAGTACTCATCAAAATAGAGTCGGTTCCTGATTTGATCAACAGTTGAAAAGACATAAAATCACCTGACTTAGGAGTAGGGCCGCCCTTGCTGAAAAGATCGATCTGCATACCTGTAGGTGTGGTTAGTTTTGTTTCCTTGTAACCCTGGTTATTTTGCGTTTTTGTAGCAGCACCTTGTTTAGCAGGAGCGGTTTTATTTTTTGCACCTTGTGCAGCCGGCTTTTGCGCTGATAATTGAAGCGTATATAGAGCCAGGAATAAAATTAAAGTATATCTCATAGTGTTTATTTGCGATTAACATCGGCTATTTTTATTGTGAAAATCAAGTTAGCGTCAACAGGAATGGTAGGGGGAAAACCTTTTGGGCCATACGCCATATAGGAAGGAATATATAATTTCCCCTTTGAACCCATTTTGAATAATTTAAGCCCTTCATCCCATCCTTCAATGACGCGGTGTTGCCCTACCACTACCTTAATTGGTGGATATGGTCCGGGACGCTCCAAATCATTTGCCTTTATAACATCTTCCATATTGGAATCAAAATATGTTCCATCGGTCAGCATACCCGCATAATAGACAAAAACAGTATCCCCGTTTTTTATAAGCGGGCCATTACCCGGTTCTTCCATTTGATAATACAAGCCATTACCTGCTGCTGCTTTTTCAGGATGGATTTTAGCTTTTGCGAAATAGTCCAGGAATGCAACGTCATCCTTTTTGGATTGTTCTCCACGGACTTTCTCCATTCTTTTCATTAATTCGGCATGGTCCACATCCATTTGGGCGGTAAGCTCATCCCGATTCATAATCTTTACGATCCTGAAGGAAAACTTCAAATACTCCCCTTGCTTAATATAAGGAGGCCTTTGTTGTTTCTTATAAAGTGAATCACTCAAAACCTTGAAAGTAGCACTATCACCATCACCAAGCAAGGAAAATACTTCAAACATACCGGGTATGGATTTATTCCTTGAATACGGTACCGGTACCGGTTTCCCTGCACCACTGGCATTCTTCTGGCTGTTTTCCAATATAGAATCCTTTTCATTACGAATGGTATAGTTTAGGCTTAAGTACTCTCCTTCCTTAGGTTTCCTTCCTTTTTTGGATACATGAATAATGTACTCCAACCCGGAGGCGGTTTTTGTATATTTAGCTTTTACAGGCGTCCCGGCGGTAAGTTTCTGCTTAGCAGTTGTCTGCGCCATTGCATTCGCCATGCAAAAAGAAAGGAGTATTATCAGTTTAAGTTTCAAACTATTTTGTATGTTTTATATCCAGGATCATAACATCAAATACCAGACAGGAATTGGCAGGAATACCTCCGTTTGCCTGTGGGCCATAAGCAAGGGTGGAAGGAATATACAATTTTCCTTTAGCGCCTTTCTTGAATAACTTTAAGCCTTCATCCCATCCCGGAATGACGCGGTGCGCACCAACTGCTACTGTAAATGGTTTGCAGGAAGACGCCCTTTCAGGCATTTCCTTAGAGGCAATATCCTTGATATTTGTATCAAATAATTTGCCATCCAATAATCTTCCGGCGTAATTTACAACAGCACTATCGCCGTCCCCAACATTATCTCCCTTGCCAGGAGTTTCAATGGTATAATATAATCCTGAAGCAGTCTTTTGCGGGTGCAGGTTATTTTTGGTGAAGTAATCCTGCAGGGATTTATCATCAAATACCAGTTGTTTTTCCTGGTCTGCCTTCATCTTTTTCATCATCTCCTCGCGCCTTGCCATTTCGTCTTTTTCAACTTCTTCCTTGGTGGCAATCTTTACAAGCTTCACAATGAATTTCATGTATTCACCCGCCTTGATGAACGGAGGCCTTTGTTGTGGCATTTTATAAATGGAATCGCTGTTCAGCCTGAAAGTCGCGCTATCGCCTTCACCCAGCATACCGAAACCTTCCATCAGATCCACCAAACTCTTTGGCTTGCTGTACGGAATATTCACAGGCTTGCCTGCATAAGGGCTTTTAGGATCGCGGGTATCTTCCAAAATGGAATCCTTGTCCGTACGGATCTGATAATAAACTTTCATATAATCACCTTCCTTAGGCTTTTTGCCTCCGGTATTGGTGTGAATTATATACTCCAAACCTGACTTGGTTTTCGTATAGCCTCCATGTTTGCAGGAGGATAGCCCTGCAACAGCAAGTGCTAGAATAGACAATAAAACGTATTTCATTTTAAAAAATTTGCGGCAAAGATAGGAATAGTTGTCTTAGAAAGAACGCTTTCTGCATAAACAATGCCATGCTTTCATTCTTTTTTACAACATTTGGGCAACTTTGCATAGGATTTAGGGTCAGCCTTAACATTATCAGCATCATAGCCTATCTCCGAAATAGCCTTCCTGATCTTATCAGGACTGGTCTTACCAGCTTTATAAATGACTGAAACCATGCCTGTTTTGAAATTCACGTCCGACTGGATAATACCTTTTTCGTAGGCAAGGGCTGTTTCTATGCGCTCTTTGCACTCATTGCAAATAGCAGATGTTTTAATTATAACAGTATCATTTTTTTTATCTACGGCATAAATTGCAGGAGCAAAAAACAAAAAGACCAATATGTATTTTAAAGCTTTCATTAGTTTGTTATTCTGATATTTTAAATCGTAATCCTGCGTAAATTCTTCTGCCTTCCACAGGCCCCCATATCATAGAGGCATCAAAATATGAGCCAAAGGGGGCATCTGCAGCTATTATCGGATTTTTCTGGCGGTAATCGAGCAGATTTTCACTACCTGCATAAACAGACCATCTTTTGAAATTCCTGGTCACCTGAAAATTAAAAACCCAATACGTTGGTGAATTTGCAGGCAACTGATATTCCAAAGGATTTGATAAAGTAGAAGGTATTCGCGAAGTACCAAACCACAACGCAGTGGCATCAAAAACGTATTTTTTATATCTTGTATAATAAGAAGCGGTCGTCAAAAAACGCTGGCGGGGAACGAATGGCTTTTGCATGACTTCTCCTTTATAATCAACCCGCACATCGTAATCTTTCCATGCAGTACGAATGGATAAATTCTTAAACGGATCATAGGTTACGTCCGCCTGAAAGCTGTTAGCAAAGGAAGGCCCCTTTAACTGATAGATATGAATTTCCTGCGGACTGATATCCAAATCAACAATCATTTGTTTTTGAAAA
>CAILMK010000025.1 GCA_903835275.1 uncultured bacterium
ACCCAATCTATATTAATGGTAATCTTCATCAGGTTCATAATATTTTTGGAGAACTTCCTGCTCGCATCGCCCGGCATATCAGAGGCAAGGTTGGAATCCCCTACTATGCACACACCGTTTATATCTATTGTTTCGTTGTTTTTAGTTACTTCACAATTTCCACCGGAGGAAGCAGCAAGGTCTATGATTACTGCACCTTTTTTCATGGCAGCAACCGTTTCTTTCGTTACCAGCAATGGAGCTTTTCTTCCCGGAATCTGCGCGGTACAAATAATTACATCCGCCTTGACGGCATGATCGTGGATCAGTTGCTTTTGTTTCTGTAAAAACTCTTCTGTTTGTGCCACGGCATATCCGCCTGCAGCTTTATCTTCAGTAGCGCCTTCCACTTCAATGAAAGTACCGCCCAGTGATTTCACTTCTTCTTTTACTGCGGAACGTACGTCAAATACTTCCACTACACCGCCCAGCCTGCGCGAGGTGGCAATGGCCTGCAATCCTGCTACGCCTGCACCTAAAATTAATATCTTGGCAGGAGGGATGCTGCCCGCCGCAGTCATTAATAAAGGAAAGAACTTCGGTAATTTATTTGCCGCGAGAAGCACCGCTTTATAGCCCGTTATTGTAGCCATGGAAGAAAGTATATCCATGCTTTGCGCACGGGTGGTACGCGGTACGGATTCAAGGCTCATACAGGTGATGCCCTTGTTGAGTAATTCCTCTACATACGCCGTATTCACCAGCGGGTTGATCACCGAAACCAATATAGCGCCGATTTTCATTTTTGAAAGATCCTCTGAGCTTGGAGGATTGATGCTGAAAATAATATCAGCGCCAAGAACTTCATCGCGGGTGAGCAGTTGTCCACCGCCTTTTTTATAATCTTCATCATAGAAAAACGCCCTGTCCCCGGCGGTACATTCCACTACCACACTCAGGTTCATTTTGACCATGGCGGCTACAGATTCGGGAATGATGGATACGCGTTTATCGGAAGAAGGTTCCTTGAGAATGCCAGCAGTTGTCATAATTATTTATTTCCGCCGCGAAGTTATGAAATCTTTATTTATGACGTATGATTTTTGATCTACTATTTGAATGTTAGTGGGTTATATTTAAAAACGCCTCACTTTTCGTCGGCTGATGCCAACTGTAATGTATGTGACCACAGTTACCGGAGCTTATCCCGTTGCCCTTCACTTTAGTGAACGGATCAAATGGGCTTGGGGGTAAATCCGAAATCGAAAATCCGAAATCCGAAATCAGGCTGTCCTTTATCCCTTTTTCCGTACCTTTGTAAGACAATTCCATGGGTGCTATAGTATATTACCTCTGTCTTCCCCTCATCTATGCCGTTTCCCTGTTGCCTTTTTGGGCCTTATACGGGCTTTCGGATATCCTTTGCTTCTTTATTTACAGAGTGTTCGGGTATAGGACAGCGGTAGTCAGGACCAATCTGAAAAATTCCTTTCCTGAGAAAAGCGATGCCGAGATCAAGGTGATCATGAATAAGTTTTATACTTATTTTTGCGACCTGACCCTGGAAACCCTCAAAACACTGACTATTTCCCCTGCTTCATTGTTAAAGCACGTGAAAATGGAAAATGAGGAGGTGTTCCGCAAGTATTACGATCAGCAAAAGAGCGTGATCATCGTCATGGGGCATTTTGGTAACTGGGAGCTTGCCGGTGCGCGTTTCAGTAGTGAAACCCTCCACACTCTCATTGTGATCTACCACCCACTGACGAATAAATATTTTGACAAACTGGTGTACCACATGAGGACGCGTTTGGGAAATAAACTCTATGCAATGAATGACGTGCTGCGCGGAATGCTGCGCGACAGGGATAAGATCACGGCGACCGCTTTCATCGCCGACCAGACTCCGCAGCCCAAAGGCGCGTATTGGACGACTTTTTTGCACCAGGATACGCCTGTTTTTAACGGCACCGCGAAAATTGCACGGAAATTGAATTACCCTGTGATATACACTTCCGTTTGGAGGCCGAGACGCGGACTTTACGTAGTAAAAAATGAAGTACTGATTGAAAATCCTGCCTCACTGACTGAAGAAGAAATTTCCGAAGCGCATACACGCAGACTAGAGCAGGACATTATAAAACAACCGGAATTGTGGTTATGGACACACAGGAGATGGAAACATAAAAAGCCGACCACGGACGATAGACCATAAACGACGGATAAATTGCGAATTTCGAATTGAAACAGCGACGAATGTAGGGGCGTATGGCAATACGCCCGATTTGGCGAGGAATGTAGGGGCGGACCCACGTGTCCGCCCAATTGAAACCGAACCAAAGGGCAAACACATGGGTTTGCCTCTGCAAAACGCAATTGCAGCCCGTTTAGGATTTAGATATTAGTCCGCCGCGGCGGATAGAATTTTTGAATATATAACGTTGAATTAAAATATTGACACCAACCAAACGTCTTACAGAACAACAACAAAGATGCTCGAAGGAAAAGATTTAATACTTGCCACTCAGAAATATGCAAAGGAAGAACGGGGTAAAAGCTGGATGCACCTTATCATAACCATTTTAACATTTGTGGTGCTGTATGCGGGTATTTTTATGGGGACGCCCATCTGGCTGAAAATCATTTGCAGCATTTTTGCCGGGTTGAATATAGTCAGGATGTTTGTTATGTATCACGATTACGCACACAAGACAATACTAAGAAAAGCATGGCTTGCCGAGGGGATCTTTACCTTTTTCGGCCTGTATATCCTTGCACCCTTAAGTATCTGGAGGCGTTCTCATGATTATCACCATAAGCATAATTCCAAGTTATATACTTCCAGTATAGGCTCGTTTCCTATCGTTACCAAAAAGAAATATCTCTCGGCTACCCCGATGGAACGGACTATCTATCTGTTTATAAGACATCCGCTTACCATCATGGCAGGCTATATTTTTGCCTTTGCTTATGGGATGTGCATCAAGTCTTTTATGAGTAGCAAGGAAAAGCACTGGGATTCTGTACTATCGCTTACAATACATTATGGCATCGGTGCCTTGATTTGGATCTATTGCGGATTTACACTTTTCCTCCTGGGATTTTTGTTGCCGTCGTTGATATCTGGTGGAATAGGCGCCTATCTCTTTTATGCACAGCATAATTTCCCGGGGGCAACCTTCTCCGAGAAAGATGGCTGGACTTATGTGGGAGCAGCGTTGGAATCTTCCAGTTACATGAAAATGAATCCTGTAATGCGTTGGTTTACAGCAAATATTGGATACCACCACATACACCATGTGAATGCGAGGATTCCTTTCTACAGATTACCCGAAGTACAAAGGGCTTTTGAGGAATTCCAGCATCCGAAGATCACTTCACTGAACCCTTCTGATATTATTGATTGCTTTAATTTGAAGGTTTGGGACCCTGAATTACAGCAAATGATCGGGTTGGATAAGATTAAAACATAGTAACACTGAACTAATTATTTCGTCTTATGTTTAGCATTATGCCTATTTTTGCATAAAATATTGAATATAATTGTATAACGATTGAATGGAGAAGACTAAAACAACTGATAAAATATCACAGCTGGCCGATACGATAGTAGAGGCAATGCAGGAAAAGAAAGCAAAGGACATCGTTAGCCTCGATCTTACAAAGTTAGATAACAGGGTAGTTGATAAATTCATAATATGTCACTGGGATAGTGACCGTCAGGTAGATGCAATTGCATTTGCCATAGAAGATATGGTCCGCAAGGAACTTGGCGAAAAGGCCTGGCACAAGGAAGGTTACGAAAACAAGGAATGGATACTGCTCGATTACGTTAACATAGTGGTTCATGTATTCCTCAAGGAAAAACGTGAATTTTACGCAATTGAAGAATTGTGGGGCGATGCTGAAGTAGAAAAATTTGAAGATTACGCTTAATAAAAGCAATAAAGAAAAATGGCAGAGAAACAAGAAAATAAAAAGAAGAATATACAGGATGATCCTTTCGGGAATAGCCCTGATGGCGATAAAAGTAAAAAACCCAAGTTTAATTTTTACTGGGCTTACCTCGCACTGGGAATACTGTTTGTAGGTGCGTACTTTTTTTCACGTCCCGGCGGAGCGGATGAAATTACGAAGGACAAAGCTTTCCTGATGATCAAAAAAGGGGATGTTTCCAAGGTGGTTTTAGTGAATCAGAAAATTGCAGAAGTATACCTGAATCCTGATGTCATTGATAGAAATCCTGAATATAAGGCACTGAAGGAAAAACCTCTTTTCAATGCAAAGGATGGACCGCAATATTATTTCCTCATATCGTCTCCCGATGTATTTGATAAGGACTATCATGCCGCTGTGGATGATCTTCTGAAACAGAATCCGAAGGCAATTGCACCTCCATATTCCAACGAAGAACGTGCGGATACCTGGCGCTGGATGGCTGAATATGTCCTTCCTCTTATAGGGTTTATCGTGTTATGGATTTTCATCATGCGCCGTATGGGCGGTGGTGGTGGTCCCGGCGGACAGATATTCAATATAGGAAAAAGCCGCGCTACGCTTTTTGATAAGGACACAAAAGTGAACGTAACGTTCAAGGATGTTGCCGGATTGGAAGAAGCGAAAGTGGAGATCATGGAGATCGTGGATTTCCTCAAAAATCCCAAAAAATATACAGAACTCGGTGGTAAGATACCGAAAGGTGCTTTGTTGATCGGTCCTCCGGGAACAGGTAAGACCGTGCTTGCAAAAGCAGTTGCCGGCGAGGCGAATGTACCTTTCTTCTCACTATCAGGTTCTGATTTTGTGGAAATGTTTGTAGGGGTAGGCGCATCTCGTGTAAGGGATCTATTCCGCCAGGCAAAGGAAAAAGCACCGTGTATTATTTTTATAGATGAAATTGATGCTATAGGCCGTGCCCGTGGAAAGAATATGGTTCAGGGAGCTAATGATGAGCGTGAAAATACGCTTAACCAGTTGCTCACTGAAATGGATGGATTTACCACTAATTCAGGGGTAATCATCCTTGCAGCCACCAACCGTCCTGACATTCTGGATAGTGCATTGATGCGTCCGGGACGTTTCGACAGGCAGATCAGTATTGATAAGCCTGACATCGTAGGAAGAGAAGCTATTTTCAAGGTGCATCTGCGCCCTATAAAAATTGATGTA
>CAILMK010000026.1 GCA_903835275.1 uncultured bacterium
AAGGACAATAAGCAGAAACTATTGGAGCGCGATGCTTTACTAACTTTGGTTCAGCAATGGAAGAAAGAAGGAAAGCGTATCGTATTTACCAATGGTTGTTTTGATCTTTTGCATCCCGGGCATGTAGACTACCTTGCCAAGGCTTCCAGCCTCGGGGATAAACTAATAGTAGCCCTTAATACAGATGCTTCCGTACAAAAATTAAAAGGACCCTCCCGCCCGATTCAGAACCAGGAAGCCCGTGCTTTTATATTATCCAACTTTTCCTTCATAAGTGCACTTACTTTCTTTGGCGAAGAAACGCCGATTGAACTTATTAAATCCATCCAACCGGATATTCTTGTTAAAGGTGCCGATTATACCGTTGAAGGAGTTGTTGGTTCCAATGAAGTTATCTTCAACGGCGGAAGCGTGGTGCTTCTCCCCTATCTTGAAGGATATTCTACAAGTGCTATGGAGAAAAAAATCAGAGGATAATTGTCTGAACTAGAAACAAGATAGATTAATCATTCTTTTTCAGCCTTACAAAATTATGATAACTAAATGGGGAGCCGAAATAAACGCTCTCGTCATTTGGAAATTCAACATCTTTGGATTCTCTTGTTAATTTTTTTAATTTTTTATTGAATCTATTTAATTGCGCTTCTCGTCCCCTGTCTAAAAGTCTTAGTTGCTTAACGGATGCATGATTCCATGACAAAGATTTAAATCCATTTGTTCAGCAAAGAGATTGAACAAAAGATTCATCATACAATTTTATTCTTCCAACTGACATGCTAATGAGCCTATTCTCTAAAGCAAAAAGATGCTGCCTTTTAGATTTCTTTGATATAATATTAATGTTCTCTTCATCTTTATGATGATTTAATGCGTGCAAAACTTCATTACATTGTTCTTTTTGCTTTCTCTTCTCCTTAATAAAAGATTTTTTCCTTACTCTCGTGTCACCATTATATTTAATTTGATAACCTACAAATGCTAACCATGGCACCTTTGATTTGTCTGAATTAACCTGTCCCCACTCATATGGTTTCTTTGATTTTTCCTTCCAAAAAGACTTTGAGTATTCATGAATTTCCTTTGGTTCATGAATCAGAAGTTTTGCGCCAATAATTGCCTCCTTATACCTAATTAAGGCACTTTCGCATTTCTCCTTATCAGTATGAAGAATTACCATATCATCACAAAATCTCAAATACAAAAGGTCTTTATCATTTTGATTAATAACCATTTTATCAACAGTATGCAATAATAAATTTGAAATGAAGCATGATAAGGCGCCACCTTGAGGAACACCAATCCTAAGCCTCTCTAAGTTATTGCCTGATTCTTTAACCAGTGAAGAATAAAAGCTGTCTTTTAACTCATTTAAAACCCATTTAAATTTAGCTCCACTAAGATGAAACCTATCGAAATATTCTGTATCATTCTTTGGAAAAACATCACTGCTAAAAGAATAGGAATTTAAGTATTGCTTAAATAAAACATAAGCGGTTGCATTGATATGACAATCTTTCTCCTTTGATAAACTGTCTAATGCTTCTAATACCAAATCGTGATTTACACAATCAAAGAATTTTTGAATATCGCATTCTGCCGCAAATATTTTGTTACTTATATTTAGTCTCCTATATTCTATTATCTTTTCTATGGCTGAATGGTGAGTTCTTACTAATTTTGATCCGTCGACCATTTTTACAGCTCTAAATGCATAAGAACAATCTAAAAAATAATCATCAAAAAGTTCTGTAAAATATTTTGCTGTAAGACTTATTATAACTCTATCCTGCAAATTATTTAATGAAATTGGTCTACACTCTTTGCAAGCTTTAGTATTATCCTTTTTTATAGGCTTAATCTCAGGGGTTGAAATGGGGAAATCTTCTGGTCTTTTTATTCTATCATGAATAACTTCAACAAAGTCACTCATTTTTTTATACCAAATAGGAATATCTGAATAAACTCCTGAAATGACTCTATAGCGTGTTATTTTTATTGTCTTAAAAATCGCATATTCTTGTAATTTAGAAGGGCTTGAGAAGCCACTTCTCTCTTGTACATTTGGTCTGTACCAAGTCCTTCTTGGAGGCAACATTTCTAATAGGGAAGAGTCTGCTTCATTTATTTCTCTAACTTTATTGAGTATATTATCTGAAAAACTGACGTCCGCTAATAGATGGGATTTATGCCTTTTTTTGGAACATTTAACTCTATACTTACATAGTAGTTTAATTATGTCATCAGGATAAAAATAAGAATGAAATGACTTCATGATTACAAAAAATAAAAAAGGGGAGTAGCGGATAATAAATCGTTCCAAATACTGACATAATCAGTTGCTTTTTATACAAGCGAAACCTGCCCAGCGTAAAGGTATATTGTAGTCTTTTAAAACTACGCTCGCTATCTACTTAATGCGAAATTAACTAAAATTTCCACTCTTCACCACTCTTCACCACTCCCCACTCAACAAAAGTAGCATTTTTTCATATATTTGCCATATGTTTTTCTTTAATAAAATTATATCTAAATATCCAAATCCCTTTTCGGCAAATCCGTTAGCAAGCAATATAGTTGATGAGTTGAACGACATTGGAAATGGAAAATATTTTAAGGAAATTACAATTTGCCGTGACCTTTACACTAAAGATAAGACGAGTTATTCAAAAGCAAAATTAGGATTACCTGCTTTAACATTCAGTGGCAACTTCAATGGTGCTCATAAAAAAGAAAACTTAATTGACTATTCACATTTTATAATTATTGATATTGATAATCTAGACCCGGAAACTATTAAATCAAAAAAATATTTACTTTTTAAAAATGACTTTGTTTCATCAATTTGGCTTTCTCCCTCTGGGTATGGGTTAAAGGCACTCATTAACGTGGCATCATCTCCCGAAATGCATAAGTATGCTTTTGATTCAATCGCTAAATACCTGTATTTAAATTTTGATATTCAAGCAGATAAAAGCGGTAGTGATATTTGCAGACTCTGCTTTGTTTCATATGATCCCGACATTTTAATGAAAGAAGCCTCTTCTCCTTTTGACTTTAAAAATTTTGCAGAAAGCGTTCCGGAGGATCAAAACCCACAGAAAATATCAACCCCTACTGATAAAAAAATGCAAGGTATTCAAGCATTGGAGAAAGAATTATTTTTTGGAACTGAAAACAGAAACTCCAAACGAAACAGGAGTACAATGAGCAAAATAATAAAGTTTTTAAAAAAAACAAATCAATCTATTACATCGAGTTATGATGATTGGTTCAGAGTTTCATTGGCAATAGCAAACAGTTTTACTTATGATTTAGGAGAAAAGTACTTTTTAGATCTTTGTCGCCAAGACCTAGAAAATCATGACGAATATAAAAGCAAGCTAACCCTTGAATATAGTTATAGAAACAGGAGAAATAGAGCCATAGACTTTTCAACAATTGTGTTTCTATCACAGAAGAAAGGTTTCAAGATTCTATAATCTTCTCCATCAATCCTTTCGCCCTTATCATCGCAGTTTTCATTTGCTTCGACATTGTAAAACGAATAAGGAACAGGAATAACTTTATCCCGAAAGAAGGCTTTAAAACAAGAGTATTGGTTTGGGTCCAGAGGGTGCCACCATTTTTGCTTTCATACTTCCAGAAGCCTCCGCCGCCAATGATAAAGGATGATTTTACATCCTTTGCCACCAGGCTGGTCTTATTTGGACGGTCATCGAGTTTATAGACAAAGGTCATTTCGGAATTGCCTTTCAACTTCAGCCAGACCTCCCGATGTGGAACGGTTTGCAGGACTTTTGCCTCCAGCACGGTATCATCCCATGAAGCCCTTTTTGAATAATCCTGGGTAAAATCCCAGACTTGGTCAGGCGAGGCATTGATGAAAACAGAATGGGTAATGGTGATACTATTACGGGACATAGGGCAAATTTAAGATTATTTTTTAATAGCCCCGGCCCTCCCCCAAGGGTAGAGAGCAAAAGTCCTCCCCTTGGGGGAGGATATAGGAGGGGCTTCTTCCTTTTTCCGAACAAGTTAGCCATTTCCTTTGTTGTGTTTCCAAACCTAATCCGGATTGATGCGTTTTCTTGTATATACATTTTTTGTTTTCTTCCTCACGGTCAGCGCAGCTTACGGACAGAATGATTCCACCTATAAGGTTCTGAAAGACTCCTGTGCATTGCCCGATACCGCTGTCCACAAGGCAGCTTTCCTTCAATCCGATACATTTTTCAAAAAACTGGAGAAGTTTTCGCAAAAGAAAAATGTGGTTTCCAGGTTGGTAAGGTCGTTTATAATCTTCCCGACGGATGTTCGTAATACGCCTGCCATTTCCGACCCAAAACACAAGGAGGATGAACGTTTCAAAAGCAGCACGGGCAAAATAATCCGCGCCATTCACATTGTCACCATTGATCCTTTTAATTCCCATATAAATGATACCAGCCGGAGTGCTGCCAACTGGCTCGAAAAAGCCGGTAATTCCATACATATTACCACCCGCCAGAAAGTCATTTCGAACCAGTTACTTTTTAAACCAAATGACAAACTGGATGCCTTTAAATTATCGGAATCCGAACGTTTAATTCGTGCCAATCCATACATCACGGATACGCGAATTATAGTGGCAGAAGATGACTGCGATGACAGTGTAGATGTGATTGTGTGGGCACAGGACATCTTCAGCATATCAGGAAGTGCAGGCGCTAATCCGGCAGCACCGAATGGCACCATGACCCTGGGCGATCAGAATTTTCTTGGTTATGGGAATAATTTCACCAATAAATTCTGGTACGATCCGGTGCTCTATCATCCTCCTCTGAGATATGAGGGTAATTATACCATTTCAAACATTGAGCGATCGCATATTTCCTCCAATTTCTTTTTTAGTGATGTGAATAACGGACATACTTATCAAATCACGCTGAACCGTCCCTTCTTTTCATCCATTGTAAAATGGGCCGGCGGCTACAACGAGCTGTGGCATGACCAGATATATACAAGTCCAACCGGAAAAACAGCTACTGCCATAAGCACTTTGAATGATGCCTGGGCAGGATATGCATTTAATTCCCGGATCGCAGGAAAAGACGCCGTGAATAAAACACAATATTTCATCTGTGCCCGGGCGATGCTATTGAATTATACTGACAGACCTTATTTCCCAGTCCCTGATAAACTGGAAGACAACAGAACCTACCTCATCAGTACGGGAATAAGCTACCGTGATTATTACAAGGATAATTTCATTTTTTCCTACGGAAAAACAGAGGACGTTCCGATAGGAAATATCCTTTCCTATACCGCCGGAGTGAATATTTTAGAGGGGAAGCAACGGTTTTATACTTCTGTAAAACTTTCAAAGGCGGCACACATTACCAATATAGGATACATTCAGGGCAGCGTAGAACCCGGAGGTTTTTATTACGCGAACTCATGGGACCAGAGTGTCATTGCCCTGCAGGCACTTTTTTTTACAGAGGTGGAAAATCTTGGAAGATGGAAGATACGCCAATACCTGAGCAGTAAACTGACCCTCGGTTACAAACGAGATTCAGGGGAATTACTCATTCTGAATGATGCTTCAGGATTACGCGGAACCACACTTCCTTACACAGGAACTAAAAAATTTTCTACTAATTACGAAGCGGATATGTTTGCTCCTAAAACCATTTTGGGATTCCGTACCGTACTGGTATTTTTTGCTGACATTGGTATGCTTGCCAACCAGGCGGTTTTCAGTTCGCGCGTCTACCAGGGTTATGGAATAGGGTTACGCCTGAAAAACGAGCATTTGATTTTTTCAACTGCACAATTTTCATTCATATTCTATGTAAATACCCGTCCGGACAATGGGGATCCTGGCGGAGAATATTATTATGCCGCACATCCGTATTACAAATTCCAGGATTTTAGTTTTGGAGCGCCGTATACGTTGGGGTTTGCGTATTGAATTACCTCACCCCTAGCCCCTCTCCATTTGGAGAGGGGAACAGCTCGAACAAATTAAAACCGAATATTTTGAGTTAAATCCCTCTCTTTAAGGAGAGGGATTTAGGGTGAGGCCAAATCCTTATCTTTGTCCCTTAATTGTTCAATTTCTAAATTAACTTAATATCTTAACCACAGACTATATCATCATCGGACAAGGCCTCGCAGGAAGCCTCCTTTCGTATTCTTTAATAAAGAGGGGTGCGAAAATCCTTGTTATTGATGAAGGAGCAGAATTTACTTCCTCCAATATTGCAGGGGGAGTGTACAATCCTGTTACCGGCAGGCGCATGGTGAAATCCTGGATGATTGATGAATTTCTACCGCAGACTCTTTCTACGTATCGGGAACTTGAGGGAAAACTTGACCGAAAATTTTTGTTTCCGAAAACCATACTTCGCCTCATTGCATCGGAAGACGAAATACGTTTATTCACACGCAAAAAAGCGGACAACGAAACTGAAACGCATATCGGGGAAATCTACAATGATCTGCCAGTATCGGGATTGAATAATTCATTCGGTGCCTGCGAAATTCTGGACGGAGGGAATCTTGATACTGCTATTTTTTTGAATGCTTTTCGCAAATATCTTATTGAGGAAAATTTATTCCTGAAAGAAAAATTTGATTATGCATCTCTCATTCATCACGAGGATCATATTAGTTATAAAGATATTAAAGCAAATAAAATAATTTTTGCAGACGGATACAAGGCTGCGAGTGAAAATCCTTACTTCAACTATCTGCCATTTAATCTTGTAAAAGGAGAAATACTTACTGTAGAAATTCCGGGATTGAGTGATGAATATATTTACAATAAAAGCATGCTGCTAACTCCCATGGAAAATAATATTTTCAAGGCAGGTGGCACCTACGAATGGGATGATCTTTCTGAAAACACTACGGAAAAAGGGCTCTCCGAACTCGTTACAAAACTTGAGGAAATGATCATGCTACCTTATAAGATCCTGACACATCATGCAGGTGTTCGCCCTGCCGTAAAGGACAGGCGTCCACTGCTTGGAATACATCCGCATTATAAAAACATTGGCATCTTCAATGGCATGGGAACAAAAGGCGTTTTACTCGCTCCTCCGATGGCGGAAAATTTCGTTGATTATCTGGAAGGCAAAGCGGAAATTATTAAAGAAGCGGATGTGCAGAGGTATTCTAAATTCGTAATAAAGTGATGGAGTAATATGGTGAATGAGTTTGCTCGCGCGAGTCTTTAGCGCAGCGATGACTCGTGTGGAAAGATAGAGGAAAGTCTTCAGACTTTCTTTCCTTCAATCATTTTCCACTCACAAAATCAAAAATATCCTGCGCCAAAATTGCACAATCCTTATTCTTCATCGGGCAGTCAGGACAGGGCTTAGTCAAATAAAAAAAGTCTTTATATTCGAATGATTCGAAGTTTAAGTCTATCTTATCATCTTTGTTCATACAAAAAGGATACAATAGACGTGACTGGTTTATTTTATTTACAAATGCCGTATCCATGTCCATTTTCAGATATATATAATATACCACTCTCAGGGTAGAATCCTTACTACTCGTAAAAGTCATGTGCCCCTGGGTTTTCTTTGTGCCCACGTAGGGAGATTTATCCTTTGAAAAATTTAAATACCATCCAGTCCTGAGTTTAAAAAAATTCCAGTCCTTGCGGAAGTTTTGCGCGGAGGCAGTCAGCGTAAAAACGAGGAATAATGATAATACAAGTGCTTTCATACTCTATCTTCTTATTAATTCAAAAATAAGAAAAAAACGCATCGCTCGATAATTTTTCTAAAATACCCACCCAATCCTCACCCCGCCCCATTTATGCTCCAGCCCGGTTTTGAATTCCCTGCTTAGGTAGGTTTGAAAATATTCCAGGTTCAGTCTGCCGATATTGATAACAAAGCCTAAATTGTTTTGAAAAGTGATGCGGTTTATATCGCTGGTCGGAATGGTATAGGGACTGTTATGATCCAGCATTCCGCCTTCAAGGGTGGCATCATAACCTATGGCGCTAACTATTGGCTGCTCATATACCCTGAGTTTGAAAAATCCTGTGTTTTTAATGAAGCTATTGGCGCTATTGCCCAAAGAAAGTATTGCGCCTAGACCAAGTTTATCATTCAGTGTACCTGCCTGTAAATTTTCATAAGAATTCAGGGATATCCATTTGCCGACAGAAAGCAATTGCTTTTCATGGGAGATCCCATAATTGATAATGGCGTCATTGCGTATCTGGTATTGCCAGCCGTGTGGCAGGATATTATGTAGCCATTTATGGATGTCGTATTGTATATCCCGCCCTCCCCCTGACTGCCCGATAACGCCGATGGTAAAATTACTGGCAAGCCTGTTATGGCTTGTGCTATCCACAGAAACGTTAAAAGTCTTCAGCATCATGCAACCCGCAAATGGCCTGTCCCCATAGCGGATAAAATCCTCGCGGATATTGGTGGGCGTATAGCCATCCAGTTCGTAGGCAATTCCATAAGTGGTATGCCAGCTTTTCGGGTGAATCAACAGCCAGGTCAGGGGAAAATTTTTCAGGGCGGGATTGGCATATTCAAAACTAACGCCCTGGGTGTAATAGTAATCTGTGGCAGTAAAGAAGTCGTTTTCGTAGTTTATCCGGAAATAGGTATCCGAATCCATTCGGCGCATGGAAGAGGTATTATCGATTGCCTGTGAAAACCCTGCAATTGCAGGAATCATACAAGCAAGGAGAAGAATCATTCTTTTCATAAAGACATATACGTTTATTGGAGGAAAAAGATTTGAATCAGTCAGCAGTTGGCAGTCATCAGTCAACATTTTTTACTAAACAGGACACAAATATGGCTTCGACAAGCTCCGCCACCGCTCCCTGAGCCTGCCGAAGGGGCAATATGATTTGTCCCTTGTCCCCTGCCCCTTGTCCTTTTTTTGTCCCATTTTCACGTAACTTTGCACCATGCCTGACATCATAAATCTTCTTCCCGATAATATCGCCAATCAAATTGCGGCAGGGGAAGTTGTGCAGCGTCCGGCCTCTGTGGTCAAAGAGCTTATGGAAAACGCTGTGGATGCAGGGTCTACATATATCAGCCTCATTATCCGTGATGCAGGAAAGCAACTGATACAGGTGGTGGATAATGGCTCAGGTATGAGCGAAACGGATGCCCGCATGAGCTTTGAACGGCATGCCACCTCCAAGATACAAATGCTGGACGATCTCTACCGAATCCATACATTGGGATTCCGCGGGGAAGCACTTGCCTCCATTGCCGCGGTAGCACAGGTGGAAATGCGCAGTAAAAAGAAATCGGACACGGTAGGCACGCAGATTTTCATGGAAAACAGCACCTGTATTTCACAGGATGCCTTTGCCTGCCCGGACGGAACTTCCATCAGTGTAAAGAATTTATTTTACAACGTTCCTGCGCGCAGGAATTTCCTTCGGTCCAATCCGGTGGAATTGCGCCATATTATTGAGGAATTTCAACGTGTAGCGCTTGCCAATCCGGAAATCGGTTTTGTACTGAATAATGATGGCGAGGAAATGTATCACCTTAATTCGGGAAATTTAAAACAACGCATTGTCGGCATTTTCGGAAAAAAATATGAGGAATTCCTTGTCCCCGTAAATGAAGAAACTCAAATATTAAAGGTTTCCGGTTTTATCGGCAAACCCGAACAGGCACGTAAAACACGCGGAGAACAATTTTTCTTCGCCAATAACAGATACATTAAAAACGGATACCTGAATCACGCAGTAATGACTGCCTACGAACAGTTATTAAGTTCGGACAGTTATCCTTTTTACATATTATTCCTGGAGCTTTCGCCATCCAAGATGGATATAAATGTTCATCCCACCAAAACGGAAATAAAATTTGAGGATGAAAAAAGCATTTATGCAATTTTGCGTACTGCTGTGAGGAAATCACTCAGCCAGTATCATGTGGCTCCTTCGCTGAATTTTGAACAGGAAAATTCCATTCCCATTACACCGGATTCCAGGCAGGAAATCGGAAGAATGAGTTTGGGTAATTACAGTTTCGGCGGAGGTAATCCTGGTAGCAGTTCACCGCTGGCAAAACACAAGGCAAATCCTGAAGACTGGGAAGCCCTGTATGATGTAATGAAACAACAGGCGGTCACTACTCAGGAAGAAAATGACGATGAGGACACAGCGGAAGACATCATTGATACGGAAGAGAGCCGCAACAAGCCCGTGATGCAGCTTCACGGAAAATATATCATCTCTCCTATCCGTTCCGGG
>CAILMK010000027.1 GCA_903835275.1 uncultured bacterium
CACAATGTTTAATAAAAATCATAAGCGGAAGTTTCACTTCCATGAGCGATAGCACCTTTACCATTTTACAAACTCCGGGTTTCCAGTATACCACCAGTTGCCAGAAGAGTGCAGTACTTGCCTGGGGGAAAGTTCCTAATGCAAGTTCATATGATGTGATGAGATTATCAAGTGACAGCACATGGAATGTCCTCAAAAATGTGACGGATACTTTTTATATTGATTCAGCAGTTACATCTTTCAAGGATTACTGGTATGCGGTGCGTTCAGTGGAAGCCGGTGGAGGAGTAAGTCAGAATTGTATCGCGGTAAATTTAAGCACCGGAACAACCCTTGTTAATTGTTCTTCAAATATTGATGCGGGAATTTCAGCGATAGATAGTCCTGCATTTGGTTTCTGCACTGGTAATGTAAATGTATATGTCCACCTGAATAACTATGGACTTAATGCATTGTCATCAGCAACGATTAACTGGAGTGTGAATGGCATTACCCAAACGCCTTATAAATGGACCGGGTTGATTGGACTGGGAGGATCAGCATCTGTGTTTGTAGGAACTACTTCATTGACTGCAGGAACTTCTTACGATATAAAGGCATATACAAGTGTTCCGAATGGAGGAGTGGACGGAGTAACACAAAATGATACAGGATTCAGGTTCGGTATTCTTGACGGATTGAGCGGAACATATTCCGTAGGAATTATTTCCCCTATATATGGTACAATAAGCAGTGCTGTTAATGATTTGAATTCACGTGGTGTTTGCGGCGCGGTAACCTTCCAGATTCTTGATGGAAATTATACCGAACAACCGATTTTATATTCTGTTCGCGGGTCTTCTCCATCGAATACAATCACTTTTGAAAGCCAGAGTGGCGATAGCAGCCTTGTGAACTGGAACTATCCAAATAATTATGGGAATAATTTTGTGTTTATGCTGTATGGCGCAAGTTATATCAACATTAAAAACCTTACTCTTCAACGTACGGGAAGCGGAATACTTTCAACAGCGCGTGTACTGAATATGAGTGGAGGATCACACCACATAAACATATTGAATAACCAGATCATCGGTGTATATGGTGCAAGCACACTCTGCTACTTTACTGAGGGTGTTGATTCAGCAATTAACCTTTCAAATAATTATTTGAAATATGGAAACTATGGAGTTTACCTCTATTCCTACTACGGATATGATGCTACCAATAATAAAATCAAAGGCAATATCATTGATAGCTCCTACATTGATGCAATGTTCATTGGATACCAGTCAGGGCTTGCAATTGTAGATAACAATATTACCAATACAGGTGCAGGTGATAATTCAAATTATGTAAATGGCATGAGTTTAACAGGTTGTGATGATGCATTGAACATTGAAAGAAACAGAATAGATATGCAGAATATCATCGTGCAGGCATATGGTATTTCCATGAGTTCAAGTTTTGCATCATCAACTGCACCGGGTTCGATTACGAACAATTTTATTTCCATGAGTTGCAAGGATACTAACCAGTCGCCATATGGAATAAGTTTATACTATACCACCTATCAGAATGTTTATTTTAATAATGTAAATATTTACAATAAAAATTTGCAGGGGATTCCATTCCTGTCTTATTATAATTATGGTTATGGAAATAATGTTGAAAATAACAACTTCAGCAATTTTGGCGGCTCCTATGCAATGTACATCAATCCTGCCTCATATTTTGATTCTGTAAATTACAATAATATTTATTCATCCGGTTCTACCCTTGCCAATTGGGATGGTACAGATTATGCCAATATTGCATCTTACCTTACAGGTACATCACAAAACAACACAATAGGCATAAATCCATTGTACAATTCCAATTCAGATCTGCACGTAAATGCAAAATCGTTGGAACATTCAGGGAAATCCATAAGTGGTATTTCAAAGGATATTGATGGAAATACACGTGCAACTATTCCTACTATTGGTGCTGCAGAATTAAGGTATCTGGATGCAGGAATCACAACCATCAATAGCGGGACAACAGCTTATTGTGAAAGTGCACAAAACATTGTTGCTGAAGTAAAAAATTCCGGCATTGAAACACTTACGTCTGCTACTGTTAACTGGAGTGTAAACGGAAGCTTGCAGACTGCCTACAGCTGGACAGGAACCTTGAAAGCCGGAGATTCCACATCAGTAAAAACAGGTTCGTATTCCCTGATTGGAGGGAATACATACAAAATAAAAATATGGTTGAGCAATACAAACCGCACTAAAGATTTTAATCATTCAAATGATACATTGACATCAATAATAATTACAAATACTTTACCTGCTGCAATCGTGGGAAAATCGACTTCCATTTGCAAGGGTGACAGCATACAGATTGGAGGTAGCTCCACCAGTGGAAATACTTACACCTGGACGAGCAATCCTTCAGGATTTATTTCTGCTATCAGTAATCCTTACGTTACTCCTGCATCAGCAACTGTATATCGTCTTACTGAAACTGTCACAGCAACAGGTTGTACTAAATCAGATTCCGTCACAATCAAGGTTAATTCACTTCCATCAGTATATGCCGGCAAGAATAGTACTACTTGTGCAGGAAATTCAGTTTCTATTGGAAATGCACCCATTCCTACGCATACATATTCATGGACGAGTAATCCTTCAGGATTTACCAGTTCTTCAAGCGGACCATCTGTAACTCCAAAGACAACCACCACATATTATGTCACCGAAACAAATGGATCCACAGGATGCAGTGCTAAGGATTCTGTAACTATAAATGTTAATCCTATACCCGTAGTTACAATTGCATCATCCAAATCAATTTGCAAAGGAGACAGTGCAAATATTGGAAGCGCTTCTGTAAGCGGTTATTCGTATAACTGGACATCGAATCCATCAGGATACGCTTCTACAAATTCCAATCCGTCTGTAAGTCCGTTAGTAACTACTACGTATTACCTTACCGATACCATTAGCGCCACAGGTTGTTCTGCCATGGATTCTGTGACAATTACGGTGAACTATAAACCGACCCCTTCAGTATTTGGTTCAACTCCAGCCTGCGCTGGTGGAACCGGATCATTTTCAACTGGATTTAATTCCACATCGTCCTATAAGTGGATTATATCCGGCGGAAGTTTGAGTTCAGGTTCAGGAACAAATTTAATTGGAGTTAAATGGAGTAGTGCAGGAGTCGGTTCAATAAAGGTAATTGAAATGACTACATCCGGCTGTTCGGACTCTTCTCAAATAAAAGTAACTATTCATAACGATCCTGTTGCGAAGTATTTTTCAAATAGAATTTGTAATGGAAATGCTACCAAATTTTCCGATTCTTCTTCAATTCATAAATCGCAATTGTGGATGTTCGGGGATGGTGATACCGCTTCTGCATTGAATCCTTCACATACATACAAGAATGCAGGAATATATATTGCCAATCTTATTGTGACTGATTCAAACGAATGTTTTGATACTGTAAAAAACAATATAGTTGTGGATACGTTGCCAAAAGCGCATTGGACTGCAATTGCAAAAGTGCCTTCATTTACATTTATTGCGGATGATACATCATTAAATGCCTTGGCATATTCATGGACATTCGGTGACGGAAAGAGTGCCGGTAACTTCAAGATATTGCATACTTATATCAATGACAGTGTCTATAGTGTGAGTCTTTCCGTAACAGGACATAATGGATGTGTAACTCATTTCGACTCTTCAGTGACGGTTTTAAGAACCTTCATTGCAAGCCAGGCAAATGAAATGCAATTGGAAATTTACCCGAATCCATTTAAGGAAGTTACAAGCCTTGAATATACCCTTGTTCAATCTGCACATGTAAAGATAGCTTTGTACTCAGTTGATGGAAAACAATTGGCTACTCCCCTGGATCATTTCCAAACATCCGGAAAATATGTATTGCAAATTAATGCAGAAAATACAGGCATGGCTCCCGGAGTATATTTCCTGAAAATGAATATTGGAGATCAGGAAGTGATAACTAAACAAATTATCCGAGTGAAGTAAATAGTTTTGCTGATAATAAATTAAGAAAATCCCGGTTAGAAATAGCCGGGATTTTTTATTCCATGTGAAATTTGTTGAGTGGATTTAAAAAATCAAAGATTTTTAATGTCCTCTCCCTATCTGCAGATAGGCAGGCTGATTTTAGGATGGGTGAATCGGCGGGGTGCTTGGGTTACTCCACAGTCAGCCTACTGACACGCAAATAATATAACTCATCGCTTTCCACCAATTGAAAGTGTAAACGAATTGGTGTAATGTAGGTATGAAAACTAAGTTTTACGCTAAGGTCTTCATTCTTTTTAAGTGTATATGCCGTCCCTGAAAATTCAGGGGAGATCAGATCCTCGTCTTGTGTTGCGGGATCGTCAATTTCAAAAGACAGATCCTTGGATTCAAATGATTCCCATTGTTCATCATCAATGGACATGCTTAAATGCTGCCTGATGCCATCATTCAGGGATTGGCGAAGGTGCGAAACGTCCTTTACGAAGACACTTTGCAGTTCTTTTGCATTATCGGGAAGTTTTAAAGCCCGAATAAAAGCATAGACTCTGGTCAGAACTTCATCCCTGTCAGGACATTCCTTCCAATATTGAACGTTTGAATAATTTCCCACTTAAAATTTTATAAACCGCGCAAATAAACTGAATTTTGCGGTGATTTGCAACTGAAACCGAATTAAGTAATATGCAACCCTCCAAATTTACCATCCGCGTATATGGAATGCTGTTTAACAGGCAGAACGAGATACTTGTTTCCCACGAACAAATAAAGGATGTTTCCTTTACGAAATTCCCGGGTGGCGGATTGGAATTCGGGGAAGGTCCAAAAGATTGCATCGTTCGTGAAATGCTGGAAGAAACCGGAGTGGATGTTGAAGTCATTTCGCACATCTATACCTGCGAGGATTTTATCCAGAACCAGTTTGATCCTTCCGAACAGGTTATTGGCATCTATTATCTTGTGCGTGCCATCAACAACGATGACCTGAAAAAAATAAATTCAGAACCGAAAAAACATCAATTTCGCGGTACTGAAAATATCATTCGCCACAGGTGGGTTCATTACAAGGTTTTATCAGATAAAATCCTCACCTTCGATATGGATAGGGCTGCATTGGCAGAGTTGAAAAAGAGCGGAAAAATTGGGTAAGTAATATTTTTTTTACTGGACGATGATCTTTTTCGAGTCAATTTCCTTGCCCACCTTAATTGTGACAAAATAGATTCCGGCATTTAACTTCAATGTGTTTTTATTGAGTAATATCGTGTGTATTCCTGTTGGTTGGAATCCGTTTACTATCGTTGCTATTTCAACACCCTTGCTATCATAAATACTGATATTTACATTGAATGATGAAGCTAACTCATAACTTATAGTTGTGCTTTCTGAAAAAGGATTCGGCGAAAAACTCCATCTGAATTTATTCTCATTGAAATTGTTATTTATCGCTGAAAAATTGATCAAAACAGTATCTGTTTTATTCGCTTTGCATTGGTTTGAATCTCTTACCGAAAGATTGACGATCATCTTTCCAGTATGCTGGAATTTGTGATTGGCAACCGCTGAATCCACTGCTGATGTACTATCATTGAAGAACCATAAGTAATATGCGAGCGTACTGTCAGAAGCCTGGAATTTATACTGAAGTCCTGAATGCGTTTCCGTCCAGTTTGCAGAAGGAGGATTATTAATGGTAATTGTTTTACTGATGCTGTCAGATTTGCCGTATAAAGAGCTTTCGTGCAATGTGACCACATAACTACCGGGTTTGCTGTATAAATGCGTTGGCGACGCGCTTGCAGAGCTGTCATTGGCTTTTGAACCGGTCGAATCGCCAAAGTTCCAGCGATAAGTGTTTGCATGTAGGCTTGAATCCTTGAATTTAACAGTATCTCCAAAGCAAATATTTTTGAAGTTGAAATTAGCCATAGGTGCAAAATGTATGGGCTGTGGTTCGTCAGCTCCGGGAGTTGAAACATGGTAAGGATACAAGGTATCCCCATAAAAATCATAAGGCGCGTTTTTAAAGGGCAATAGGGAATCAACATTGATACCGGTTCCAATCAGTGAAGAACCGGAATTGTATGTGTATGCTGACAAATATTTTAGTGAATCAGGGTCAGTAATAGTTCCTGCGCCACCGGGATTTAGCCATGAAGGATTTAAGGTGCTGCCATATCTTGTGCTGCCAACTATTTCCTGCTTTTCGGAATTCTGCCATGCGGTCAGTGTTTTATATACATTGGAATTATTCATCCAGCGTCTTGAATTTTTATTTGTGGAGTAATAATTATTCCCCATGAATAAAATATTTGAATCAGCCACCGGATATTTTCCTCCATAGAATTGAACAAAATTATTAGAGTTTTTACCGGATAAATAAATATTATTATTGAATGCAAAACAATGTGAATAATGCGCGGTTGAATCTTCCAAAGTTAGTACATACCCTTCTATACCGTTTACAGTGTAATTTCCGGCATTGTCCGAGCCGTAAACGGTGTTATTGTACATATAGCAGGAATCCAGTCC
>CAILMK010000028.1 GCA_903835275.1 uncultured bacterium
TTTCGGTTCCCAAAGTTCTACCTTATTGCCTTCAGGATCCATTATATGTGCGAATTTTCCATAATCAGTATCCTGCAATTCCCCGACAACTTCGACCCCTTCTTTCTTAAGTTCTCCGAGAAGCCATTCCAGGTTTTCTACACGGTAATTGATCATATATTCCCTTTCGGAAGGAGTAAAGTATTTAGTATCCTGCTTGAATGGACTCCATAATGTAGAGCCTTTCTTTTCGGGATTGTCGGTATGCAGCCACTCAAAGCTGGTTCCATACCCATCATCAGGAAGGCCTAAGTGCTTACCATACCATTCTTTCATTTTAGCCGGATCCTGACATTTAAAGAAAATCCCACCTATTCCGTTTACTCGTTTCATAGTTTATAATTATTGTGATTTGCTTGTTTATTTTACCCCCTGGAACGCTCCTTGTAACATGAAGAGGATTTAGGGTCATTGTACAAAGATAAGAAGAATGAATATTGAAGTGAATTGAAATCGAATGATTTTCCCGAATTTTGAGGTATGAGCTTTGAAATACGCGCCATAGTTCCTGGGGATAATGCAGAGCTTGCTAGGATCATCAGGGATACGCTGACTGAATTCGGTGCCAATAAACCCGGCACGGTATATTATGATGATGCTACGGATCATCTGAGTGATGTTTTCAAGACACCGGGGTCAGTTTACTACGTTGCCTTAGAAAATGGAGTAATAATAGGAGGGGCGGGGATATATCCAACTAATCGCTTGCCAAAAGGTGTTTGCGAACTGGTGAAAATGTATCTCATTCCTTCCGCAAGGGGGAAAGGCTATGCAAGACAACTCATGGATCTGTGTTTTGAATTTGCAAAGTCAAATGGCTATAAACAGATATATCTTGAATCCATGCCGGAGCTAACCACAGCAGTAGGTATTTACGGAAAAATGGGATTCACACATCTTACAGAACCGATGGGTGATTCGGGGCATTTCGGGTGTGAAATACGAATGATAAAAGATATTTAGAATGGCAGGAACCAAAGAACAAATTCCGGCAGAAAAAGGATTTTCTAAATCTTAAAGATTTGGAAAATCTAAGATCTATCCTCTTAATAACTTAGTAACACAATAACCTAAAAAACATGAATAAATCACGTCTTGAAGCATTCAGTGATGGTGTATTTGCCATTGTAATCACCTTGCTGATATTGGATATCCGTATTCCCAATGTGGACTATGATCACTTGGGAGAAGCACTCGTCGGCATAATGCCTCATATTATTGCGTATGTAATGAGTTTTCTGGTCATTGGATTGTATTGGATATTTCATCATAATACTGCGCAATTAGTACAGAAAGTTGACAGGCCATTTATTTGGCTAAATATTGTTTTTCTTTTATTTGTTAGTTTTATGCCATTCCCAACCACGCTCATGGGAAAATATCCTTTTACACAGATACCGGTGCTTATGTATGGCGCCAATTTACTTGCAGCAAATATTACAGGAAGGATCATTACCGTTTATACCTATAGAAGGGATCATCTGAAAACAGAATCTTTTACACCGGCAATTTATAAGCGGCAGATGAGGGTATATTTATTCGTAAATGGATTGTATGTGCTGGCAATGGCAATTACGTTCATAAATCCAACTATCAGCTATGTTGTATTTGCCGGAGTATTTGTTCTTCTGATCATGTCTACAAAGAGCAATAAACACGGAGTGTAGAAAATTTGCGATTTACAATTGCGGATTGAAGTACAAAACTGTACTGTCATGAGATCTATTTTACTTGATATACTCTATAACTTAATAACTCAGTAACTAAATATAGATTACTTCTTTAACTCCTTTACATATTCAAAAGCTTTCTTTGCAAAACCGTTCCATTTTGCTGAATGTGCAAGCGGAACATGAATCCAACCGCCCATAGCAGGCCTGCTTTCATTCGGTTTGAATACATGCGCTCCATCCAGTGCCAATGCTTCTTTCTGATCTTTTTCGGTAAGCTTGAAAATCATATCATCTTTCCAGATCATTAAAACTGCTTTGCCATTGGGCGCCTTGATGCAGGTACAGCCAAACATCTTGCTTTTCTTGGCTTCTGGTATGCTATCAGCGATCTTGTGAAAAAGTTCTTCAGTCTTTGTCATATTTTATTTTCTTAACTTTTTAATTACTTTCTCTACCCTTTTTCTCTTGGTGTCTTTTTCTATATCATCCAGACGGGCTGTGAGCGTTTCTATAAAAACTTTTTTATTTTTACTGTTGATAATAGGCAATGCATTTTCAGCGTACATAGGCACCTGATTGGTGGGGCTATTCATGACTATTTCATTGAGCAATGAAAAGGCATCATCTGCATATTGTTTTAGCGAACATAATTTGATCAAAATACTCACTGCATAATCCCTGCTTATTACAGAACCTTCATCGGCACCTTTCATTATTTTTGGAAGGGATTCATAGATGAGCTTTGGGTTTTCAAGAGTTATGCTATCTATTGCAGTCATTGCTCCCCATTTCATGCGGTTGTTTTTGCCTTCCAATACAGCAAAGAAATCTTTTGCATAAGGAGCAATCAACGCCGGTTTCCGTTCGCCAATTTCATAGAGGACTTTTATACAATCGTTTTGTATATCCTTGCTTTTGTGTTTGAGGTTTTCTACCAGTTCCCTGATGGCTTTTACATCATTCTTATCGGTAATTTGTTTAGCCAGTTCCCGGTTGGGAATTTCATCTCTTCTGCCAAGAGAAGATGCAAGTTTGGGGAGGATGCTCATCGTTGTAATTTCTTATGCAATTCTATTATTTTTTTACGGTATTTTCATCAAACCGTGCAATGGCTTTCTTTTCGACGTATTTTATAAAATCATTTTTGTATGAATTATACTCGAGAGTGTCTTTGAATTCGCGATTGGATAATTCTTTTTTGAGTTTATAATATTCGTCCCTTATATCAGGATGAGATCTTATAAAATCCCTGAAAGCAAGATGTCTTTTCCAGTCGTAAGTATCTTTTACTACGATGTGAATATTGGATTTATTAATAAAATGTTCCCGAAAGCTATCATCATCATTAAGGTCAATAATATTGGGAATGATACGATCAGATATTGGTTCTAGAAATACAAAAAGCCTTCTTTCAGGCCAGCCCGGCTCCAGTTTTTTAAAATAGGTAAATCCTGCACTCTGCATTGGAGAAACGATTTGATTGAGGAGAGTGTCATCTTCAATTCCCACAAGTATATCAATGATAGGTTTGGCTCCTAAACCGGGAACAGATGTACTGCCAATATGTTCTATGAAAACCTTAAATCCTGATAGGGCATCCGTGATATTTTCCTTGTGATAGAGAAAATCCGAGGGCCATTTTTCCTGATATTCCTGAATGTCGATTTTCATTTTTGTAAATCAATCACCCTGAAAAATTCCCGGTCAAAAATTTTGAAATAAAACCATGCAGGATACCAGTTGTAATACTGCCAGAATTTATTGAAATTACCTTTTTCGCTAGGGTAGGAGTTCATGACAGATTTTTTAACAGTGCCCCAGTCGGCAATGTTTACCTGCACATCCGGTGCAGGCATACCATTGCACCCATAGATTTTTTTTGCATCCTCATAGGCGCTTTTTTCCGTCAGGCGGTGCGTGATGAGAATATTATCCGCCATATCAGCAGGAAAGACAGGCTGGTATATTTTCTTCACCGGAAAATTAGGATTATTTTTTTCTTGTCTGCAAATAGTACATATTGCCCGGCTGATGAATACATGATCTGAGTGTCCGTATCCTCCAATGCTATCGTCGAGTGTAAAGACTACAGAAGGCTTGTAAAAGTATATCAGCGATTTTATAAGAGTATTTATGTCATTGGTCCTGTAAACGCTGTCAAACGCTGTGTAGGGAATGCTCAGCGGTGGATTGGCTGCCGGGTTCTTGAGGAGATGCTGGTTAATCCATCCGAAGTCTTTTAATCCCTGGATTTCCTGTGCTCGTTTAGTACCTTCTTTCCTTGATTTAATCCTTTCTGCATTTCCTTCATCGTAAAAACAGAATTCGCGTATGGTCCATCCTTCATTGGTAAGCCTGGAAATTGTCCCCGCACATGCTACCGCATCATCATCATGTGCCACGATGATCAATGCTTCCTTTTTATCGCATTTGGCAAGCCAGGTATCCTCCGGATAGGATTTCTTTGTTGCAAGCCCCTTCAGATAGCCTACATGCCAGATTATACCTCCAATTAGAAGCAAAAGGACTGTTAAGGAAATATAAAGGATGACTTTTCGCATTATTTCAAAGATATAAAATAAAACCGATATAAAATAGCCTGAAAACGTATTAAGCGATGACTTAATACGGAATTATTGCTCTGCCAGTTGCAACGCAGAGTCTGCCGACAGGCAGGCTCTACAATCGCGCATAGCCGTACTTCAAGAGACTCTGCTGTGACATTTAATTGTTCCGCTGCCGCGAGCGTCCGCTCGTGGCAAACATAAAACTGCGAGCGGACGCTCGCAGAAGCGAAGCATTCAGTCAGGGGTGAGGTCCAACAAAAAAGGCGAACCTTTCGATTCGCCTTTTTCTATTAAGAGATTTTGATATTGCTTATGAAATATGGCAAAGTACCTCGCCACCTACATTCTGGTTGCGTGCTTCCTTTTCGGTAATGATACCATGGGAAGTGGATACGATAGCGATACCGAGTCCGTTCAATACGCGCGGCATTTCCTTGGAGCCAACATATTTACGAAGACCTGGCTTGCTGATACGACGAAGTTCGCGGATAGCGCTTGCACCGGTGATGGTGTCATACTTCAAGGCTATTTTAATCGTGCCTTGTGGTCCTGCCTCGTCATCAAATTTGTAGTTGAGGATATAACCCTGTTTGTACAGGATCTGGGTCATTGCCTTCTTTACATTAGAAGAAGGGATTTCAACCACCCTGTGTTTTGCTTTAGCGCCGTTACGAATACGGGTTAAAAAATCTGAAATTGGATCTACCATTGTTGTTTGTGATTATCTAACGTGATATTCCGGTTTTGGAATCACTCGTTATCAATTAATAATTTGGTTTATATATATCCGCCATTGGTGAGGCGGTATCACTTGCTTTTGTTGAAGAGTTGTATTACCAACTTGCTTTGCGTACACCCGGGATCATTCCGTAGGATGCCATTTCGCGGAACTTTACACGGCATAATCCGAATTTACGGATGTAACCACGCGGACGGCCGGTAAGCTGACAACGGTTACGGATACGGACAGCGGAGGAATCCTTTGGCAATTTGTCCAAAGCTGCATAATCTCCTGCTTCCTTAAGAGCTTTACGCTTGGAAGCATATTTCGCTACCATCGCTCTTCTTTTTCTATCCCTTACTTCTACTGATAATTTCGCCATTATATTGGGGAGTATAAATTGTTAGTTGTTTGTTGTTTCTGCGTTGCTCTTGAATGGCAATCCAAGTTCTTTCAATAAAGCGTGAGCTTCCTTGTCAGTCTTGGCTGTCGTTACGAAA
>CAILMK010000029.1 GCA_903835275.1 uncultured bacterium
AAATAACCCGGCGCAATGGCAATCTGATCTGCGGAAGTGCTTACCGTTGCTTCAAAATTTATCCAGTCCGCATCTTGCGAGATCATATTGAATGCCGCAGCATAAGGATCAGTGGAAGGAGGCATTAATTCCTTTGGTTTCAATCCGTGTTTTTTACGAGTATTATCATCAGATAATTCCGCTCCCGGATTATATCCGAAACTCGGCAGCGCTGACTGGTTATTAATAAATGTCCCATTGTAAATAATATGCGCGCCGCCTGTACCGCCATAGCGGAATCCTTTTGAAGCTATATTGAGGGTAAAATCCATTTTTATGGAATCCCCCGGTTTCATTGGTTTGTCTAATGTATAAATATGGTAACCCATGATACTGTCATTCAGAGTTTCCTTTATTGCGCAGGAAAATTTCAAATAACTGATTTTCTCATTGGGATCCATATTCATGTGCAATTCCTTTATATCAGCACTTGATTTGTTTTTCAACCAGTAATATCCCTTCAAAGTTGCTGCCCTTTCCATCGGAAAAAGGTCAGCATTTAAAACGACATCTGTTATTCTTGGCTGGATCATTTTCTCATATTTCTTGTACTTTCTCTCATATTGTGCGGTTTCTTCATCACTATCAAATGATGTTTTATAAGAATGTAAAATGTGTGTATTGTAGAAAATAAAAGATCCCAAAGCAACAAAAGCAATAAGACAAAACGCAAGTGTAAATGCAAGTGGTTTTGTCAATCTTGCAGCGGCAGATTTCATGCGGAGCCTGAAATAAGTATCCACACCGCGCTGCCAGAAAATAATGGAAAGGACGACTAAAACTCCTGCCATTGCGCCCCAGTATAAGCGGTGAATAATGAACGGAAACAGAAAGTGTCCGAATTTATTCATGTCAGAATAAACAACTCCGGTATCTGCACCATACAGGTAAATTGGCTGGTTCAAACCCATCAGTCCCGCAAAGCTCAGAAACAGGTAAACAGCAATTACCACAGTATATCCAACGTATTTATTATTGGAAAGTACCTGTATCGTGAATGCAAGAACGGAGAATAAAAGAAAATATGAACCTTCCATCAATATAAGGTTCTCGAAATATAATCCCGGTTCAAAATGATAAAATCCTTTGGATGCCTGGATGATTATTCCACATACTGCCGCCCATGCAAGGATGGTTATTTGTACAAGTACAAATGCAGAAAGCTTGGAAATCATCGGCAGCCATGAAGCAAATGGCATGGAATCATACACCTGGTTTATTTTCAGCGCGCGTTCTTTCCAAACAATTTCCCCACTGAAATAAATAAAGAAAATAATAAGTATCAGGTTAAATCCACCCTGTGTCAATGGAATGATCCTTGAAGTCAATGGATAAATACTGGTCTGGTACATGCTATCCATCTGGGTAGAAAGCAGAATAAGTAATGCCGTTCCGATAAGCATAAAAATAATGAATGGAATGCTTTTAGCTATGGACTTATATTCAAAACCCACTTCGTACATCCATTGTTTTAAAGCTACATTTCCCTTGTTTGAAATGGAAGAAAGTGTTTGTATAATGCGTCCGGTTGTAAAAGGGACATCTTCCTGTTTCGCTATTTTTCTCCTGAACCAGCGTATGCCTTCTGAATATTTGAGATCAAATCTGAAATAAGTCAAACTGAAAAATGCGGTGGAAACACCCAGCCAGATCAGGCGATTGTATAAAATAATTCCTTCCATAGGGACCATGCGCGTATTTTTTTCCGCAACGCTCCAGTAGCGTGTGAAAATATCTATTGCTTCCGAACCAAAGGGATCAAGTAATGCGGATAAAGTCTGGTTATTTACGTTGGAAAGCAAGCTCCCTGAGACTGACCTTATCACATAAAAAGCGATACATACTATGTATGTAAAAAGAATATTCCTGCTCAGTGTCGCCGCACAAAAAACGATGCTGCCCATCAACAATACATTGGGAAGGATGAAAAGAGCGAAATCATTTATATAATACAGAATATGGGTAGGGCCTACAAGATCCTGGTTCATCCATGGCATGAATGTCCCTATAAAAAATCCGAATTCAAATCCTGAAAGCATTATTGCAAGTGCAAAAACAGATCCTAAAAACCTGCCTCCCAGATATCCTGCAACGGTTATAGGTTTTGTAAAGAACAACGGATAGGACTCTGTACGGAAATCGCGGTAAATGGAATCGCCAATGATCCCGGGGAATAATAATAGCGTCCAGTAAATAATCGCAGAAAAAATACTGCTGATCACGATCGATGAATTCATGTACGTTTTCCCAAGGTTAGCGGTGGCATTCTGAAAAGCGCCTCCAAGTACCTGAGACATCAGGAAACCGATCCCCAAAAATAGTCCGAAGAATATGAAAGTGGTTGGCTTCCTGAAGTTATATTTTATTTCGTAAGAGAATATTGCCTTGAACATACTGTAAATTTTGAGTGGTAAAAAGTGTTATCAATTGCACGAAGTGCAACTCCTCCCCTGTTTTTAGGGGAGGTGCCTGAAAGGCGGAGGGGTTTTTGTTGACAAAATAACGATGACATCTTATTATGCAGCAATAGTAACCTTCTTGTATATTTCAGAGAAGTAAACATCTTCCAGGTTTGGTGTCACAGCAATAAAGCCACCTTCCGGCGCATAATCGGCAAGTACATGAATATTTGATTTTCCGACAATGGACTTGGAGGAAATCACGCTATATGTTTTCTTGTATTGTTCCATTTCTTCCTTGTCAATTTGTTTTTCCCAGATCTTTCCTTCAAGGGTTTTGATGGCTTCAGCAGGCTTGCCTTTCAGCAGCACTTCCCCTTTAAATATGATTGCCATATTGGGGCAAAGGTCCGTTACATCATCAACGATATGGGTGGAAAGAATTACCACACTTTTTTCCCCGATCTCACTCAGCAGGTTTAGAAAACGGTTGCGCTCTGCCGGATCAAGGCCCGCGGTTGGCTCGTCAACAATAATCAGTTTCGGATTCCCGATGAGCGCCTGCGCGATCCCGAAACGTTGCTTCATCCCACCGGAAAAAGAACCTAGTTTTTTATTGCGGTCTTCATAAAGATTCACAAATTGGAG
>CAILMK010000030.1 GCA_903835275.1 uncultured bacterium
CGAATTCATCATCCCTTAATTTTAAAAACCAGCAGGGTTTTTCAGTGAGCCAACCTCTTGATGTTCCGGCAGGCTTTATGAATTTCAGAAAATGTTTTCGATAAGAAGCGATTATCATAGCATCAGGCTTGCAATGTATGAAACGGTAAACAGCAAAGTGGAAATTACGAGTTGTTTCAATAGGGGCATTACCTCTTTAGCATGTTTGCTTTTACTTACCCTGATTCCATTCATGATTAATAGAATTGCAGGAAGCAGAAATGCATATTGATAAACGTGGGTGTATTTTATATACCCAAATGCAACGAATAAAATCAGTGCTGATAATATCAATGACCAGTGATACATTTTTGCAATTCCTAATCCTGCACGGACAGCAATTGTTTTCTTTCCTGCATCCTTATCAGATTCAAAATCGCGGATATTATTTACATTCAAAACTCCGGCACAAAGAAATCCTAATCCTGCTGCTGGCATTAGAATATACGAATTGAATAATCCTGTTTGCAAATAATAGGAACCAAATACTCCAATCACTCCGAAGAATAAAAATACGCTCACATCACCCCATCCGGAATATCCGTATGGTTTGCTTGTAGCGGTGTATGCTATGGCAGCTGCAATAGACATTAAACCTATTAAAAACAAAACAATGGCTGTTGCCATACCAATTATGGGAATGCTCACCAGGATCAATGAAATTCCGCTAACGAGAGAGAAAAACACAAGCGCGTAAATTCCGCCCTTCATTTCTTTTTCGGAAATTATTTTCTGGTGTGTCATTCGTGCGGGTCCAACACGCATATCATTGTCAGCACCGTTTTTAAAATCACCATAATCATTGGCGACATTGGATAGTACCTGTAATAAAATTGCCGTTAAAAAAGCAAGTATAAAAATTGCTATATTGAATTTGCCTTCTGCAAGTGCAATGGCATTACCCAAAAGTATGCAGCATAATGCAAGCGGCAATGTATGCAGGCGGAATGCAGAGATCCAGGCTTTTCGTTTATTCATATATTTGAGTTCACAGTCGACTTCCCATGGAAATTACGGAAATTTAGGATACTTATCAAAATCCGGTTGACGTTTTTCAATAAAGGCATTTTTGCCTTCCTTGGCTTCATCACTCAGGTAATATAGGAGAGTGGCGTTTCCTGCCAGTTCCTGAATACCTGCCTGACCGTCCAGTTCGGCATTGAAGCTGCTTTTCAGCATGCGTATTGCCAGCGGACTTTTCTCCATGATCTTATCGCACCATTCAATGGTGGTTTCCTCGAGTTTATCCAGAGGTACAACCTTATTCACCAAACCCATTTGCAGGGCATCTGCGGCATCATACTGATCGCAGAGGAACCATATTTCACGGGCTTTCTTTTGTCCAACAATGCGCGCCAGGTAAGAAGCACCGAATCCTCCGTCAAAACTACCCACCTTCGGTCCTGTCTGACCGAAGCGTGCATTCTCAGCAGCAATGGTAAGATCGCACACTACATGCAGTACATGACCGCCACCAATGGCCCAGCCGGCCACCATAGCAATAACTGCCTTGGGGATGGAGCGTATCATCTTTTGAAGATCCAATACATTGAGGCGTGGAACAGTTCCATCGCCTACATAGCCACCATGACCGCGCACACTTTGGTCGCCGCCGCTGCAAAAAGCCTTGCCGCCCTCACCGGTCAGGACGATGCATTTTATCTTTTCATCCATGCGGCTGATGTGCATGGCATCTATCATTTCATCCACCGTAAGCGGCGTAAATGCATTGTGCACCTGCGGACGATTGATGCTTATCTTGGCAATACCATTGTGAAAGGTAAAGAGTATTTCCTTGTATTCCTTGAGAGTGGTCCAGTTTGGAGTATTCATGATGCAAAGTTGAGGAAATTAGCTGGGTTTTGGGGCAATATGAGGCATATTTGTATTATGCGTAACCCC
>CAILMK010000031.1 GCA_903835275.1 uncultured bacterium
ATGCCCTCTTTCATTATGGTAAACTGACCCTTTTTCCACTAAAATTCTCGTAGAACCATTTCACTATATTTGTGTTAATGAAAATCCTTTATTTATTCCTGGGAATGATTGTATTCCTTGTAACGGGGTATGGACTTATGCTCTACTATTTCAGGAAATTGTATAAGAGGAAAGACTTTAAATACTGGGATATTGACTCAATACTCGTTATTGGGTTATGTACATTCGCTATGACCGGCTCTTTTATTATCAAGTTGCTTGCAATATCTATTTTAGGGTTCAGCTGGTCAATTGGACACTATGAAATGCTGGGATTTTTACCCGTTCTTTATGTGGCAAATTATATTTCAAAGAGATTGAAAAAGAAATATGCACCTGTGGATATAGAGCAAACTGACCCCTAAATCCCCTAAAGGGGACTTTCCCATTATCACTTTCTTCGCGGCAGCTTCCCCCTTCAGGGGGTTAGGGGGGATTCTACTGAAACCTTTCCGTCGGCTTCCAGACATTGCTTTTCACTCCAACGATAAAACGGTATAAGCCCACCAGCAGCGCAAGATTCATTAAATAGAAATGCGAGATAAGACGAAGCAGGAAAACATGAATATGCATTTTCTTGAGGATCGCATCATAAACAGGCAGGAGCATGGATAAAAACTGCAGTATGAAAAAAGAAAAGTACACATAGCTATTCAGTGATAGTATCATCCCGCTTACAAGCATGAGGAGAATGAATATAGGTCCGAACCAGCGCAATACCTTGTGGGAAAAAAATGCAAATGCCTGTCCCTTGTAAGGAGGCCAGAGCATGCTGTAATAGCGGCTCAGGTTTTGGAAATTCCCTATGGAAATACGCACCTTGCGGCGGAATTCCTCACTTATCTTATTTGAAATATCTTCGTAGCAAACGGCATCCAGTTCATTGATGGCCTTGCCGCCTTTTTTGAGAGCGTGCATAGTAATGAAAAAATCATCCATGAAAAAGCGCGGAGGCACTTTTGCATAATGCGTGCGCCTTACCGAATAACAACCCCCGAAAGCACCAATCATGGATCCCCATAAAATGCCTTCCTGGTATTTAATGATATTTTCCCTATCCAGATATTGTTTTTCCTGGTGGGAAATGCCATCGTGCTTCAATCTTTCATTGAGGATATTGCCGCCTACCAATGCTATTTCATTATTTTTATAATGCTTTACCAATTGGTAAATAGTATCCGTATCAAAGAAGACATTGGCATCTGTAAGAATAAAAATATCATTGCTTGCCTTGTCGGAAAGTTCATTGATGATGCCTGCCTTCCCCGTACGACCTGCAAAATGATGCAATTTTAGCTCGGGATAGATCAATGAAAATTTTTCAATGATGCTGTTTGTTTTATCCGTGGAAGCATCCGATCCAATGAGGAATTCGATTTTGTTTTTCGGGTAGGTAGTATTAAATGTGCTTTTTATTTTTTCTTCAATAACTTTTTCTTCATTGTACGCAGCAAGCAGTATGCTTACTTTTGGAAGAGCATCGTCACCCTCAGTATAAATAATTGAATTTTGTTTTTTATTCCTTGCGAATAAAGAAAGTAAAAACGGGAAAATAACATAGGTATGCACTATACTCAGTGCACTTAACCAAAATATTATTTGCCAGAATATAATCAATTGCGTGATTTAATTAGTTTGGAATAAAAACCTGTCAGGTCCTCTGTGATTTTATCGTTGTCATATTCTTTTTCAGCGAGTAGTCTTGCCTTCCTGCCAATTTCAGAAGGCAGCTTTTCATTGTCAAGACACTTAATAATAGCAGCAGCGAAATCTTCCGCAGAATCTGCTATCAGAATATTTTCATTGTTGGAATAATGAATTCCTTCCGCTCCTATGGAGGTAGAAATAATACATTTCCCCAGTGCCAGTCCTTCTACAATTTTAATGCGCATTCCACTACCGGATAGCAGTGGCACCACCATTATTTCCTTGCTGTTGATGAAGTCGGCAGCACTTTGTACTTCGCCTTCTATGACAACGCCCTTTATTTTCAGGTTGGTGATCCAGTCGGGGAGATTTCTTCCGGCAATATAAAATTTCGCATCCGGTTTTTGCTCGAGAACCTTCGGCCATATATCTTCCAGGAACCATTGTATGGCTTGTTGGTTCGGCATCCAGTCCAGGGCACCGAGATGGAACAAACTTCC
>CAILMK010000032.1 GCA_903835275.1 uncultured bacterium
AATCCAGGAGCTGATTGAAAATGTTTTATACAATGATATTAATGCCAAGCTTGGAACCAATCACCTTGATTCCGCTTACGGTTTAAATATGCTGAATACAAAATACATCATTGTAAAGCCGGGAGCGTATGCGCCGAATGGTGTAATAAGAAATCCGAATGCACTTGGTAATGCCTGGTTCATCAGGGATGTGAAAATGGCAAAAACCGCCGATGAAGAAATGGCAATGGTTAAAGTTACCAATCCAAAGGAACATGGTGTGGTATTGGATAAATTCTCCGATTATTTTAAAGGCGGAAATATGCAATGGTCCGATAGTGGAAAAATTCAGCTTGATAAATATTCGCCGAATGAAGTGAGCTATTCCTATAATGCCCCTGCTGATGGATTCGTGACTTTCTCGGAAATATACTACAATCCGAATGTAGAAAAAGACTGGCACAAGGGTGACTGGCAGGCATATATTGATGGCAAGGAAGCGGATCATATACGTGTTGATTATGTATTGCGCGGTATGAAAGTCCCTGCAGGCCAGCATAAGATTGATTTTAAATTTATTCCTCACTCATACTTCATGGCGGAAAATGTTTCGTTGGCTTCTTCAATACTTATTTTGCTTCTGCTGGCAGGAAGTATTTTTATGGAAGTGAAGAAGAAGGAAGAAGTGAAAGCATAAAGATTAGCACATATTCGCAGAATTGAATTATGTCACCCCTTCGGGGTTGGATTTCGAATGAGGAAATTTATTCTATAATAATTTCATCCCTTCGGGATTTTATCAAACCTCGAAGAGGTGGCATTATTATAGCAAATGATTAATTGCTCATTCCAAAACCCCGAAGGGGTGACATGTTAATAGATAAATTTTATATTGTTTGTCATCCCCCATCAACATCCTCATAATAACTTACTACTGGCCACCAAGTGGCGGACCAGCAGTGCAGCGCTGGCTGACATTTACAAATCTGCTTGCGGAGAAAGGGATAAAGCTTCATGTGCTTACTGTTGAAGAGGAAAGTGCCAATTATCCTGCTATAGATAGAAGTCTGGAAAAACAGGTTTCAAAGGATATTAAAGTCTACAAGACTAAGACCGCCGAACTTTACTGGATATACAAAAAATACATTGGTAAAGGCAAGGCTCCCAGTGCCGGTTTTGCCAATGAGGGGAAGCCGGGTTTAATGCAGAATATCGCACGTTTTGTAAGGGGTAATTTCCTCCTGCCTGATGCGCGTAAAAGCTGGAATCCTTATGCCATTGAAAAAACAAAGGAGATTATAAAGGATGAAAATATTTCCCTGGTAATTACTGCCGGGCCGCCTCATTCCACACACCTGATCGGTTTGAAATTAAAGAAGATTTTTAATCTTCCGTGGATCGCGGATTTCCATGACGCATGGACGGATGTATGGTATTATTATAAACTGATGCATACTCCTGTTGCGGCAGGCATTGATAAAAAAATGGAACGGACAGTATTGGAACAAGCTGACAGAGTACTGACGGTAGGAAGATTACTGCGTGAAGTGCTTGGAGCTAAATCCCCATTGATAGGAGAGCAGAAGATAGATGTCATATCCATGGGGTATGATGAAAAGTTGTTTAAAATGCCTGCTACCCCTCCTGCAAATGAATTTGTAATTACTTATACGGGTACAATAGACGGGCATTATGAACCGGGAGTATTTTTTCGCGCCCTTAAAACAGTAAAAGATAAATTTCCCGGAATAAAATATAAACTTCGCTTCGCAGGAATATTAGCGGTAGAAGTGAAAAAACAATTGATTGAATCAGGATTGGAATCTATACTGGAAGAAACAGGTTATGTATCTCACGCAACTTCTGTAGAGTATTTGCTTACTTCCACTGCATTGTTATTGGTCAGTCCGAAAGTTAAAAGTGAAAACATTATTATTCCCGGAAAGATATATGAATACCTTGCCTCCCGTAAGCCAATCATTAATATAGGTTCCCTTCAAACGGAAAGTGCAATGATTGTCAGTGAATGCTGGGCGGGTAGAAACTTTGACCGTAACATGGAAGAAGACCTGGCGATGTGGCTGGAGGAGTTAAGTGTAAAATGGATGATCAATCCTGATCTTGACCTGCAGGAAGTGAACGAAAACTACAAAAAATATGCACGGAGCGAGGAAGCGGAAAGCCTGTATAAAATAATCCTTGATACTATTGATTCAGGGAAGAAGGCTTCTCAGTAGAAACCGATGCAGGCTGATGAGCCTTGGCGGGCTTTTCAATGGAACTGAAGGTATGGCAAGAGCAACTTTCAGTGCCACAGGATGTCAATAAAAATGCCGAAGAAACAAGTGCAGTTAAAAGTATTGCTTTCATAATCTTACTTACAGGATAATTTTCCAAAACAAAGATAGTGAATATTTGATTCAATTTTATTAACGGCTTTTCAGTTGAAAATATTTTAATGATCATGAGTTTCGGTTAGGATAACAATAAAGAATTAGGTCAGTTTTAAAAGCGCATCAACTTTTTACTATATTTGTATCTTTATAATATACATGCAATTAGCCAAAATAAGGCATAGAATAATCAGTTAATAAATACACAAACTATATGGCAGAACAGTATCAACCTAAGTCCCTCAACGAAATAAAAGCGGCTCATAAGCCAATCAGAAATGTTAGAATTGAGCGCAAGGAGCATCTTACCAACTTGCAAAAAGCTGCTATATGGATAACAGATCATGTAGGTACCATGGGCTTCTTCCTCATCATCCTTGTCTGGACAGTTATATGGCTCGGCTGGAATATGTTTGCCCCTGCGGCTGCGCGCTTTGATCCCTTCCCGGGTTTTGTTTTGTGGCTTTTCATTTCCAATATGATACAGATCTTCCTCATGCCATTAATTATGATCGGTCAGAATCTTCAATCTGCCCATGCGGATGCCCGCGCTGAAGCTGATTTTGATGTAAATACCAAGGCAGAGGAAGAAATTGAAACCATTTTGATGCACCTTGAAAACCAGAATAACCTGATTCTGCAAATTATGCAGCGGCTTGATAAGGGGAGTAATTAGTCTGAAGGGCTTTTTTGAATTGCCACGGGCTTTAGCCCGGATAAGAGCTGCATACTGTTTGTGGCTTTAGCCAAAGATGCCGCAGATTTGGCTAAAGCCAATAATTGCGGAATGACTTTCCTCCCACGACTTAAAAGTCGTGGCAATGCAAAATCATCCCGGTTAAAATATAATTTTCCTCCCTTTTCATCGTTCCTTATCCAATAAATTAGGAGTTTAGCTTTCAGGTTTCGTATATTCGCAGGGTATCAGAAATGAAAATTACGTCATTCCCAAAATTACTCCTTGCTATTGCGGTCATCGCAGTTGTAGTTTGGAGTTGCCGCAAAAATGAAGTGGAGCATCGCAGCGCCACCTCCATCAATTATTATTATACTTATTTTCCTCTCCGCATTGGTGCAACTTACATCTACCGCATCGATTCCCAGGTGTATAATACCTTTAAAGGGAAATATGATACCTCGCTGACCTATTTGAAAGAAGTGGTTGATTCTCCTTTTTTGGATAATACAGGAACCACCGCTTATAAAGTATTTCGTTGGTATACCAAAGACACTACCCTCGGGTGGAGCAATGAACGGGTTTGGACGGAAAAACGTACGCAAAGCGAGGCCCAGCGATGGGAGGAAAATATTCGCTATGTACGCTTATATTTCCCCGTAGCTGCCAATTATGCCTGGAAAGGTAACAAGTATAATAACATTGATTCAATGACGGAATTCAATTATTATTATAGGGAAGTTCATGTACCATTCATTCTGTCGGGTATAAAATATGATTCTACGGTGTATGTTTCGGAAGTAAATTATCTTGATGCTCTGGAAAATCATACCGAAGGGGAGCGCTATGCTGCAAAAGTGGGCCTGATATACAGGGAAGGCCTGGATACTTTTAATTATGGAAACGGCCTTTACCAGGGAAGTTATTTCTTTAAGCAAACTCTTCTACAATACACACCATAGCAATGAAAAACGCGGCTTTCAAAAGCAGTTTTTTCCTGCTAATCACACTCCTTACTGTACTTTCATTACAGGCTAAACCCCACGATTATTTTATAAAGTTCACGGATAGGAATAATACTATTTATTCCATTGATAAACCGGAGCAATTTCTTTCTCCGCGTGCATTGCTGAGAAGGCAAAAACAAAATATTTACATAGATAGTACTGACCTTCCGGTAAATTCATGGTACCTGGATAGTTTGCGTCGTACAGGGGCAAAAGTTTTGTTCGCATCCAAGTGGTTCAATGCTGCTACTGTGGAAATAACAGATACTACCGGAGTGGTGATGCAAAGGATCATATCGCTGCCTTTTGTAGATACAAAGGATACCCAACGCCTGCGGAAGATGGGAGGAAAAATAAAATCCACCGGAACGGCGAGTGTAGTACCCAACGATAATTTCTCTGCTTCCGAATATGGAAGTTCGTATAATCAAATCGCCCTTTGTAATGGTCAGAAGCTACATGCTTTGGGATACAAAGGCGATGGCATGCTGATCGGTATTATTGATGCCGGATTTTTTCATGCAGATAGCCTGCAGGCACTCGCGCATTTATTTACAGACAACAAGATAATTGCCACGCGCAATTTCGTGGATAATCAAAATGTATATCTCGGCGCTACACATGGCATGATGGTGCTTTCCTCTATGGCAGGTATATTGCCGGGGAAATTATATGGGGTAGCCCCGAATGCTGATTTTATTCTAATGATATCTGAAAATGATACCTCTGAATATCCGGTGGAGGAAGATGCCTGGGTAGCGGCGATTGAATTTGCGGACAGTCTGGGGGCGGATGTGGTTAATACCTCCCTTGGATATACCCAGTTTGATGATCACTCCCTTGATAATACATACGCGAATATGGACGGAAAAACAATTCGTGCAAGCATAGCAGGAGGAATAGCTTCTAAAAAAGGAATCATTGTAGAGGTAAGTGCAGGCAATGAAGGTGCGCATGCCTGGCATTATATTTCCGCACCCTCAGATGCCATTGATATACTCTGTACGGGCGCTGTTGACTCCAACGGGCTCGTTACCGGCTTCAGTTCGCGAGGGCCTTCTGCTGATGGCCGTGTAAAGCCGGATGTCTGTGCTATGGGTGCGTCCGTTGTGGTGGCGGATACTAAAGACGGGCAGACTACGCGCGTAGCAGGGACATCACTCTCAGGGCCACTTATAACAGGACTCAGCGCAGATCTATGGCAGGCATTTCCTGATAAATCCAATAATGAGATCATGAGTGCCATACGTATGAGTGGGAATCATGCTATGCACCCCGATGCTGATTACGGCTACGGCATACCGGACTATTTTCTTGCGTATCGCATACTCAATAATGAAGCGATTCTAAACGAAAACGAATATTTATTCCAGATGTATCCGAACCCTTTTCAGGATCATCCGAAGTTCAGTATGTTCTCGAAAAAATCGCAATACCTGCACGCCTCTATTTCCGATATGGCAGGACGCGTTATTTTTGAAAACAGCTACGAGATCGTTGCCGGAAATGTGCTGAATTTCCCTCTTGAATTCATGGATTATTATCCAAAGGGAATGTACCTCATTACTCTGAAATCCGATGAAGGAATTGTAACGAAGAAATTGGTGAAGGAGTGATGGGGTGTGATAAGGTGATATGTTTATATAGTGAAGCGGGTCAGGAGACCCGCAACCATGGGCTTCGAGGTCAGGAGACCTCGAAGAGCGTAGATTAAATCGTCAATAATGATTTGTAAGGCATGAGGTTATTTTTCTTACTTATTGGTTTACTTAGCTGCTTAGAAGTTAAATCTCAGCCAAGTGACTCTTCTATTGCCTCAAGATTGGCAGTAACTTGCAGAATATGGGGATTACTAAAATATAGCAATCCCAATAATTGTAATGAAAACATCAATTGGGATAACAAAATAATTGAAGCTCTGCCCAGGCTCTTAAATTCTTGCAATGATACTATTTTTAATAATGAGCTTACTCTTCTTATTTCAAAATCAGATTCTTTATCCGCCCATAAACATACGAAATCGTCTTTCATACTATCCTCAAGTTTTGTAAACGATGCATGGATTGAATCGTCCAGATTCATTAATAATGATAATAAGAAAGCACTTGAAAATATAGCTTATAGCATTTCTAAATTTAAAAATTGCTATGCGCAAAATAATTTCGATAGTTTTGGATCCATTACGCCTGAGCTGTCCGAGGAAGATTCTCGAAAGTTGCAAGATAGTATAATCTCACTTTATTCCTTTTTTAAGTATTGGAATATTATTTATTACTTTTACCCATACCCTAAAACAATCAAAACTCAATGGGATTCCCTTCTTATTCCTTACATAGAAATTTTTTCTCATATCAAAACGAGAGAGCGATATATAAAAGAATTATTGAAATTGACTACTGAACTAAGAGATGGTCATGCTTGGGTCAGAGATGAATATAACAATTATTGTTAGCCCGGCCTTCCATGTGGTATTTTTGCACACATTAATGTAGATTATGTTGAAAATCGTACTGTTATAACGAAGGCAGATTTAACAACGGGTCTTAAAGGAGGTGATATCATTACTTGTTTAAATGAAATTCCAACAAATATTTACAGAGATTCTCTAAAACAAATATTTAGTTCCTCCACTTCCGATTTTTTAAATAGCCAAATCAACAAGTATTTTTTTTATATTCATAGTGACACAACAATTCAAATCGAAGTATTAAGAAATGATACTTTCAGAATTATCCCCGTTTTCATACATTTTTCTCCTTCTCAGGTTCATAATATACCAATGAAGCCGTATGGATATAAAACATGGTTTGAGCCATTTCCCGGTGCGATCAGTGTGGACTTAAACTGGTGTACTGAAGAAGATTTTAATGACATTGAGAAAATAGCTAGACAATCATCATTTATTATTATTGACGATAGAAATAATATGGATGAAGCAGTAATGTTACCCAACTGGCTAATATTGAATGATAATTTTTTTGGCAATCATATACCTTAATGTACAAGGTGGCGGCTGACTAATTCCGCCCTCATTCCTCCCGATTTATTAGTAAGGCTCCTTAACGTTTGCTCCTATACAAAAGGAGTGTGTTGGTTAAGGGGCTTTTACTAATCCTTGTCGGTTTGCGACTTAGCAAAATTAAATAAAATATTTTTAATAAAACGTACTATTAGCCACTCAATTTTGTAACGTTGGGTATTATGAATACCCTATTACAATTTACAGAGCTTGCCAGAGACGAGAAGGCTTGCCGCAAATACTTTGAAGCCCTCCATTGGGCAGAAGATAGGCTCTGCCCTCGCTGCTCACACACTAAGAGCTACGAACTAAAGGACGGTAAGACTTATAAGTGTGCAAACCGTGAGTGTTATAAACGCTTTACTGTAACCACGGGTACAGTCCTTGAGGCTACAAATATACCACTTGGAAAGTGGTTTTTAGCCATCTATTTATGCACCAATAACAAGAAGGGCATAAGCTCCTGTGAGCTTGGTAGAAGCTTAGGGATCACTCAAAAATCAGCATGGCATCTATTACATAGGGTAAGGGAAATGCTTAACGAGTATGCGCCTTCTATGCTTTGGTGCGCTATTGAAGTAGATGAAACTTATATAGGCGGTAAGAACAAGAACAAGCATTATAAGAAGCGTAACAAGGGGGTAAGTGGACGTAATACTACCGACAAAATACCCGTATTCGGTATGCAGGAACGAGGCGGTATAGTTAGATCATTAGTGGTCAATAACGTTTCAGGGGCTACCTTACAGCCCTTAATAAGGAAGCATATAGAAGAGGGTAGCACTATCATTTCGGACGAGTGGCAAGCCTATAACGGACTTAGTGAAGACTATACCCATAAAGCCTGTCATCATGCCAAATATGAGTATGTGAGCTATACTGATTCGTCAGCTCATACTAATACTGTTGAAAACCATTGGAGCCATGTTAAAAGAACCTATCATGGAACATTCCACCATATAAGCCGTAAGCACCTGCAACGATACTTATATGAAATGGATTATAGAAGGAATTCAAGATTAAATAATAATGCCTTACGTTTTTCTAACGCCCTTATTGGAGCTACTGGAAAACGGGTAAAATATAAAGAACTTGTAAAATAGCTGCCAGTATTACTGGTGAGCAGCAGAAGTACAATGTTGTTTCTGGAACAGTTATTTGAAGGGTAGAGAGGCTACTAATAGTAGCCTCTCTTTTTGTTACCGATAAAGGCTAAGGCTGAAATATATGCCAGTAAGCGATATACTAAGCCTTACCTTTATCCTTTTGTAAAAAAGAAACATATTTAGAATGTTTAAGGATTTTAAGTCCCCTATCATTTTGCCAAAAGTCGATCGGTAACAACCCTTCAAATATACTGATTACTTTTTTACGCGCTTCGTGCCACGTTTTCCGGTATATGGGTTAGTATTACCCTTAGATGAATAGTTATCCTTTTGTGTGTGATTCGGCGCAGTTCTTTGATGGCTTTGAACTACCGTGCCATTACTTTTACGATAAGAATTAACCTTCTCATG
>CAILMK010000033.1 GCA_903835275.1 uncultured bacterium
AATTTATCAAAAATTGAATCCTTCCAATCAGGAAAATATTTATCAAACAATTGTCCGATGATGTTTTCCTGTTCTTCAAAATTAAGGATTGAATTCAGCAGGTATTTCAACCGGGCGCGCTCGTCACTATCATAGCAATAATTGAACCTCGCCTTTGGCCAATCCTCATCTGAAAATTTCTTTCCATAAATTTCAAATGCCTGCAATTCCAGAAGTGCTAAATATTCTTCAGGAGCAATATTGGCAGAAATAATATGAATTTTATGTGCAGTACTTATTTTTCCATCAATACTATTTTCGGTGTTAACGAAAAACATAGCGGGAATACCTTTGTTTTCAAGTATGGGTAATGCGAGTTCAGTTTGTTCTGCAAGGCCGTCATCAAATGTTACCAGAATGCTTTTATCAGGTAACGATTTACCATTGATAACCGAATCACGTATTTGTTCTGCACTTACAAACTCACCAATGCTTCCAAGTATATTCAACTGCTTCTCGAACTGTCCGGGCGTAACGCCAAATATCCCGGGATAAGGAGTTGAAAAATCTTCACGTATATAATGATAATTTACTGCTATCAGCATTTATCCTTTTTTTGAAATTGATTCTACGACTGAAGAATATCTTATCTCCAGACCTTCTTCCACGAAATATTTTTTAAAATCTTCAATTGCATTGTCACTTATTTTCCTCCGCAATTCCCCATCCTTCATAATGTTTAGAATTGCATCACCCATTTCATCAAGGGTTGACACCAAAATACAATTATGTCTGTTTTTCAATTCAGGGAAACATCTTACTGAAGCCGCCACTGCCAACAATACCTGCCCATAGGAAAGCACTAATGGAACGCGTGTGCGCGTCCCGGTATTTTCATGCCATGGAACAATGTGAATATCTCCTTTTCTCATCACTTTTGATAGATCAGAAACAAAACCCAGCCATGAAAATGACTTTATGGATTCAGATAATGTATTGGAAGCTCCATCAAGATTTCCAATTATTTTCAGCCTGTCCTTTGGAAGATTTAAACTGCCCCAAACTTTATTAATGAAGTTATCCAGGCCAATCCTATTCGCCGTGGTATTCATGCCGCCCAGGTGTACAATATCGGGTATCTCCGCATACTGTATATTAGTTTGAATGGGATACGCGGACGGTATATAAAAGGATTTTAAAACTCCCAATTTATAAATATCTGTAAACTCTGTATATGATCCTGAAACAACCGCTGATGAAAACTTACAGACGTCAATCTCTCTTGCCTTATGGATTGCATCTTCAGGAGTATTACTTTTCAAGGCCTTTATACGATATATCCAGTCGTGGTGCATATATACCACAGGAACATTTTTCACATTCACAGCTATGGATGCCGGAAGAAAATGTTGTGCCCAGATAAAGTCGATGTTCCTGCTTTTACTTAACTTTTCGATTTCTTTAAATACCGGCAAATACGTCAGGTGCATTGCTGACCTCATTCCGCCGGTTAAGGAAAAGACCTTATTCCTTAATTTAAAGGCTATATTTTTATTGATGGAATAATTCAAGTAGACAATTTCCTCTGAATTTCTCCGAATGACATCCATTTCCGAAGGATTGTTTTTATAAAATTCTATAAATTCGCTCCGCTTTTTTTGTGAGGCGTAATGCAAAATAGTTACCTTGCAACCAATGCGATTCAAGGCAAGAAGCTGATCGTAATAAATGGTTGAACCTCCACCAGAATAATTGCGGGAAATAGGATCATCAGGAACTATATAAAGGCAGTTCATTTCTGATTTTCTTTCTTTATATTTCCGTGTATTTCCTTCACTACTGCAGCAAGCCTTTCACCACTTTTGCCATCCATATTATTGGCGATAAATTCTGCCATCTCCCTTCTTTTCTCCCTGTGAAGGGAAGGATCCTTAAGATAAGATTTCACAGCCAGCGCCAATTCATCAAAATCTTTTACTAGCCATAATCCACCACCTTCGGCAACAGGCTTGAAGTGTTCCCAAACGTGATTAAGTTCTTTAATATACCGGGTGTCCAATCCTCCCTCGCTGGAATCAAAATCTATATTTACCACAGGTTTATCCAAAAGCGCAGCATCTATAGCTGAGGTTGATGACATATTTACCACGACATCCACCTGATAGAATGTATTCGCCCAATTGCGCGTTGCTTCTTCATTAAGGTTCCTGTTTTTCCCAAAGCCGGATGGGTCACTTGTTTTCTGAATCACCAAACGTCCCGGGTATTTTTCAAAACGTTTTAAAAGATTTTTTGCATCAAACATCGGATGCGGACGGACCAGGTAATTCACTTCTCCGAAATATCCCTCACTTACTTTTTTAGCAAGATACATGATGGTTTCGGATTCATCCCACATATTCGGTGAACCCGTAGCATACATCACAATCGGCAACTTGGGATCCAGTCCATTTTCTTCGCAGAATTGTTCCCTGGTGGTCCTGAAATCTTCCCTGTATAAAATGTCAAATTGGGGCGCTCCCGGAGCATACACTTTTACATTCCTGGTTTGAGGGAAAAACCAATCCACATGCTTTTTCATCTGGTCGTTCCAAACAATATACGCATCATAATTAAAGAGAAACCTGCTATTTGTAAATACATTATCCCATGAGGTGGTATAAGCAATCACCGGTATCTTCTTATTAATGAAATACGAATTCAAAGCCTGGTCTTCCGTCCAGTAATAACCCATTGATAAGACCAGATCAGGTGAATACGTTTTTAGCCTCTCTTCAGTTTCAGGACTTCTCTTATAAGTAAGGAATAACTTATTATTGAGCCAGTTTTCAAATTTCTTCTCCATGTGAAGACCAGAGATCATACCGCCGAAAAAATTATAAAGCAATTTCAGGTGTGCCGGTATCTGATATTTCCTTCTTATCTCATAAAAACTGATTCTGCAGGCGGGTTTATACCTGAGGTCCCATGCCCTCTCATTGATCCTTCTTAAAAGAGAATGCGGAAAATATTTCAGCGGCTTGAATTCAGGAAACTGTTGTACATTTTTAAATTTCCGGTCCCACAATTCCTTTAATCCCTCATCCTTATAGGATGTTGCCCATATAGTGATCTCAAAATCTTTCTCGAGTTCATCTGTAAAATTAGTAAAAAGCAAAATACGCTCAATTAAAAGTGAAGCTGAGAGTATTAATAATTTCGGTTTCCCTGACATCATGAAAATTAAATCTTGTTAATAATATCGATCATGCGTTCCATGCTTTTTCCATCCGCCATTAGCATTTCCTCACAACCTTTTTTGCGAATTTCATTCATTTGCAAAATATATTCCTCGTCAAATAAATTGTCGTATATTTTCTTTTTGAGCGTTTCAAAAGTATCCGCGTAATCCAATCCTACATAATAACGGGTATTTTTATATTCCGGTATTGTATTCCATAAAAACGAACTTATGGTCGGCACGTCCATGCCTACCGCATGTGCGAGGGTGGTTGACATGGAGGAAATCATTAGTGAACTCCCTTTGATCGCGGTCACGGTGCTAAATGATGAATCAATGACAATAGCTTCCGGGTCTATCTCCTTTATAACCCTGATATTTTTTTCATCTTCCTTGGGATGAATTTTTATCACTCTTTTATAGCCGGGCGCCGATTCTTTAATAGCCAGTAAAATGGAACGCTGCGCATCAACTCTCTCTTGATCTGTCAATTTTTTAAGCCTGCTGTAGTCCTCGCGTGTATGGATAACATATTTATCTTCGGGAAGCAAACCAATTGCTACCTTAAATGTACGGATTTCTTCAGCACTTATACTTCTTCCCAAATACAATTCATCACATTGAATGTTCCCGGTAATATGAATCTTGCGATCATCAATTCCCGCTTCCAAAGCAAATTTCCTGAATATATTACTGATCAAAAAATAATATGTATAGGGAGCAAGTAAGGGCCACGGATCACTTACACCACTCATTTTTGTTTGTATCGCCTTTCTAACAATGATTTTAAATTTTAGCCATGCGCTCAGCTTGCTTCTGTTGTATTCAGCCTCGGTATTTTTAATAGCACTAAGCACTTTTTGTGAGTGCATTAGCGTCCACTGATAATAAATACTCGGGATATTCATCTCACCGGATATTTTATAAAACATCCCGTCAAATAAATTTTTTGTAGTGATTATCATTGAAGGCTTAATCCTTTTCAAGAGGGCAATTGTAAATTCTTCCTTCTGCTTTTTAACTTTGGTAACCTGATCAAATAAACTCTGGGACGACCATGCATTTTCAATAAGCTCCTCACAAGCGTAATTTTTATCAGAAACAGATTTTAATGCCGCAGTCCGCAATTTTAAAACAGGATTTGTTATTATAAAATATATTTCAAATCCCTGTTTAGATGCTTCATCAGCTATTTCCAAGAGGTAATAGACATCCTGCGCATAGCTGCCGATAAATAAAATTTTCTTCTTCAAATCCATTATTTTCCGGAGCCTTTCACGGCATTCATAAGTTTTTCAGCCATAAATATCTCACAATCGTGCATTGCCTCAAACGATGCTCCGCCTATGTGGGGTGTTATAATTACATTATATCCCTCTCTGGCAAGTTTTACCAATGGATTATTACCAATATTTCCATCCAATTCATCCGAGAGAACGTCAATAGCTATACCTTTTATTTTTTTATCAACGAGCATATTTGCCAAGACGGTTTCGTCAACAATTCCACCGCGGGAGGTATTGATAAACCAGCTTCCCTCTTTCATATTGGAAAGTCTTTCAGCATTCAAGTAATTTCTATTTTCTTCTGTTAGATGAATATGTACAGACACAATATCTGACCATGCCAGTAATTCCTCTGCGGTTCCAAATGATCTATACGAATGCTTGCCATCAGGCATATTTTTTACATCATAATAACCAACATTCATTCCAAATGCATCGCAATATTTAGCAAGAATCCTTCCTATTCTTCCCAGCCCAATAATCCCGATATTCTTATCTTTCAGCTGATATCCCCTGAATTTATTCCTATCCCAATTATTTTTCAGGACATCATTATATGATGCCGGAATATTTCTTAACAAGGAAAGGATTAAACCAAAAGTCAGGTCAGCCGTGGAAGGAATGGTATCTAAAAAATCATCTTCACCGCGCAAGCTGATAATTTCAATTCCGCGT
>CAILMK010000034.1 GCA_903835275.1 uncultured bacterium
ATCCACGCAATGAGAATATAAAGAATTGAAACCAGCAGGCATCCCAGTGCCAGTGAATGCAGTGCGTGTCCAATAAGAATGGCAAGGGATGCTGATACAAAGATCAACCCTGATAGCAGCACGCAAAATAATACAATAGCAAGGATTATAGCCCCGATTGCCTTGGAAAGGCTTTCAATAATATTAAGCTTCCACAGGCGCAAACGTATATTAAAGTACTCATATACACGGTCTTTGATGCCATCAAGCTCCTCTGTTTTCCAAATATCTTCCTTGGGCTCTTCCATGTCCGCTGCTTAGATTATTGTCATCTACAAAGTTACATAATTACAAATGCCTTTCTTAGCTTTGCGGCAATTATTTAGCATAAATCAAAATGAGAAAGCTTTTATTGATCGTATTCATTTCCTTCATGGGGAATTCAATTTTCAGCCAGCAAAAACTAACGCCTGAACTTATCTGGCAAATGGGCAGGATCGGCGACGCGCATATTTCTCCGGATGGCAACTGGATGGTGTATTCTGTACGCAATGCTGACCTGAAGGAAAACAAGAGTGCAAACACCCTGTATATAATGCCTTCCGGGGGAGGAGAGACAAAAATTATTGCCACTCCCGAAGATAAGGCAGGCAGCCCGAACTGGAGGCCGGATGGAAAAAAGATAAGTTTTATTTGCACCAAGGATGGTGACCCGCAATTGTGGGAAATGAATGCAGATGGAAGTGGAAAAACACAGGTAAGCCATGTAAAAGGCGGGGTGGATAATGTGAAGTATTCACCTGATATGAAACATATTCTTTTCACGGAAGATGTACAGGTGGATGATATTCATCCTGCGGATCTGTATCACGGACTGGATAAAACCACCGGAAGGATCTTTGACGGATTGAATTACCGTCACTGGGATACATGGAACAACGGAACGTATGTACACATATTTTATGCTTCCTATTCCGATGGAAATGTAGCTGCCGATGAAACAGACATTATGAAAGGCGAACGTTTTGATTCACCTGTAAAGCCTAATGGCGGTGATGAACAATTTTGCTGGAGCCCTGACGGAAAATGGATCGCTTATACGTCCAGAAAATTGACTGGTACAGAATATGCGAACAGCACAAATTCTGATATTTATTTATTTGAACTTTCCAGCGGAAAAACAACTGACATTACTTCTGATAATAAGGGATACGACCAGAATCCGCAATTCAGTTCAGATGGAAATAAGATTGCATACGTTTCAATGAAAACACCCGGTTTTGAAGCGGATAAAAACAGGCTGATGATCTATGACCTGAAAACAAAATCAGCAACTGATCTTACCGCGAATGTAGATCAAATAGCAGAAAGTTTTTCTTGGGCGAAGGATGGGAAAACTATTTATTTTTGTTCTCCTTATCAGGGAGCAAACCAGGTATTCAGTTGTACTCTTGCGGGAGATAAAATTAAGCAACTCACAAAAGACTGGCATGACTATAATGGAATTGATGTTGCAGCGAAAGGAAAGGAAACTATATTGATTGGCAGCAGGGTTGATTTTTCAAATCCTACAGAATTATATAATATAGATCCTGAAAAAGGAACCGAAACACAGTTGACTTTTGTCAACAAGGAAATTCATAATTCAATTACCTGGGGTAAGGTTGAAAAGCGCATGGTTAAAACCTACGATGGCAAGGATATGCTCGTATGGGTTATTCTTCCTCCGGGATTTGATAAGACTAAAAAATATCCTACGCTTTTATATTGCCAGGGTGGCCCGCAGGGAATGGTGAGCCAGTTCTGGTCAGTGCGTTGGAATTTCCAATTGATGGCTGCTAACGGATACATTGTCGTGGCTCCTAATCGTCGCGGACTTCCCGGATTCGGACAGGCATGGAATGATGAAATTTCCGGTGACTATGGCGGTGCGTGTATGAAGGATTATCTGAGCGCTATTGATGAACTTGCAAAAGAGCCATATGTGAATAAAGATAAACTCGGTTGTGTAGGTGCAAGCTTCGGCGGGTATAGTGTATACTATCTTGCAGGGCATCATGAAAAACGTTTCAAAGCATTCATTGCCCATTGCGGTATGTTTGATATGACAAGCTGGTATGGCAGCACTGAGGAAATGTGGTTTGCCAATTACGACCAGAAAGGTTCCTATTGGGAGAACCCTGAAAACTACAAGAAATTTTCCCCAAGCAATTTTGTAAAAAACTGGGATGCCCCAATTTTAGTTATTCATAATGAAAAGGATTTCCGCGTGCCACTGGGGCAGGGACTCGAAGCATTCAATGCCGCACAACAGCAACATATTCCCAGCCGCTTTTTGTATTTCCCTGATGAAAACCATTGGGTGAGCAAACCCCAAAACAGCGTACTCTGGCATCGCGTATTTTACGATTGGCTGGATAAGTATCTGAAGTAGGATCGGGATTATTCAGATTTTCAAAATCTCAAGGATTTGGAAAATCTTTATACTGAAAAACTAAAAAGAGGAGCTATTGAATATTCAATAGCTCCTCTTTTTTATATATTGTATATAGGTTGAGCCTAAGCCCTGTGATGATCACCTTTCCAGTTTTTTACTTCCTTTTTGATGGCATCATTGCTGAGATTATTTGAAACAGCTTTGGCAACCAGGTCCAGAAATTCTTCATCAGGAGCAAAACGTAATGCAACGATCTGGGACATTTTCAATTCCCTGGGAAACAATTTACCAGTTGCAGCAAAATAACGTAGATTTTCCTCAGCCCTGATAGCACGGTTTTGAGCTTTTATAGCAAAGGCACGTAAATACCAGGATGCTATTCCGAGACCAAATGAAAGTCCGAGTATTAAGGTCGCGGAAAATATATTTTCATTTCTGCCGGCTTTTAATCCAAGGTTTACCGCTGCGCCAATGATTAAAATAGTTGCAAGTCCTAAAAGGATAAAATGGTAAAGAGGCACATAGCGCCTGTGATTACTGTAATTCTGATTTGTTTGCTGTGTCATTTAGCTAATGACGATTGAAGCGCTGTTTTATTGTATTTAACGGGACAGTAACAGTTTTTTTATTCTGCCTGTCAACCATGGCCCTTCATAAATGAAGCCTGTATACAGCTGGATGAGGTCTGCGCCTGCATCCAAACGGGCAAGGGCTTCCTGTTCTGTCATAATACCTCCCGAGCTTATGATGGCAAGAGTAGGCTTGCAGCGCGCCCGTAAATATTTTAAAACTTCCATGCCGCGTTTCTCAAGCGGCAATCCGCTAAGGCCGCCTGCGCCCATATTCTCCACTTCTTCTTTCGGTGTAATTAATCCTTCACGACTGATCGTTGTATTAGTGGCAATAATTCCTGCAATTCCAGTGGTATCTACAATGCTTATGATTTCATTGAGTTGTTCATTCGTAAGATCCGGTGCTATCTTGAGAAATACAGGTTTGGTGGAAGCATTACTTTTGTTTCGTTGTTGTATGCCCCCGAGTATTTCCATCAGTGAATCTTTATCTTGCAGCGCACGAAGCCCCGGCGTATTGGGAGAACTTACATTTACCACGAAATAATCCACATAAGGGAACAGCTTCTCAAAACAAATGAAATAATCCTTGGCAGCATCTTCGTTGGCTGTGATTTTATTCTTGCCAATGTTTCCGCCAATGATGATCTTTTTATTTTTTCATTTTTTGAGTTGCTCCACCATGGCGTCCACGCCATAATTATTAAACCCCATCCGGTTAATGAGTGCCTTGTCCTTGGGTAACCTGAAAAGTCTTGGCTTAGGGTTTCCATCCTGTGCCAGTGGAGTAACTGTACCTACTTCTACAAAACCGAATCCCAGTCCACCCATTTCTTCATAGAAAAGGGCGTTCTTATCAAATCCGGCAGCCAGTCCGACAGGATTGGGGAAACGCAAACCAACGACTGTTTTCGCAAGCCTATCTTCTCCTTTGACATCTGACCTGATAATATTTGAAACACCCGGAATTTTAAGGCAGATCTTTATCATATCCACTGTGAGATAATGGACTTTTTCCGGTTCAATCAGGAAAAGCAGGTTGCGAATTACATTATAAAGTCCCATTCAGAATGATAAAGAGATGAATAGTATGATGGTGCAAAGTTAGCTAATCTTTAAATTTCAACACGTAAAAATTCTCGTCATTTATGGTGTTGTCGAATTTTTTGAAATCCACACCCTCCTGTTTGAGGCTATCTACGGAAGTTTTATATTTAACTTCAGGATCATAAGTAAGCACAAGAACTTTTTTTGTTTTGCTGAATTCCGGCCCGAAGGAAATATCTTTCAGGCAATTTAGTTGCCAGTGGAAATCAGACCCGTCGTTGTAATCCTTGTCGGCAGGTATGTTTTCCCATTTTACATAATCGGTTTTTTGTGTTTTCCCGTTTATGTAAAAAGATGTCCTGTTCATGTCATTGCCAAGGTAGCCTTTTAGCGAACTGGCATAGGAGGGGTTATTGGTTTCGATCAGTAATTTTTGTGAATTATTGTTTTGAATAATTGATGCAGCTGTTTTTTTAGCCCCTGAATAATCATATTTCATTTCCATACAAAATGCCCATGCGGAAGCAATCAGTTGTAAACCCAGCAAGGCAGTAATAAAGGTATTTGGCTTACTATCGGTTTCTTTTCTCAGGCATATCAGTAAGAATAATGAAACGAAGTAAAAACCGTTGTGCCG
>CAILMK010000035.1 GCA_903835275.1 uncultured bacterium
CAGGAGTATAAATGGGAGCAATAGCTCCATATAATAGGTTGAAAAAGTAAGGATTTTCAATAGTCCCTTATATGGATAGATTAGTTTCCCCAATGGATACACCATTTGATCCAAACTGAGGGCATAGTAAACTGCCGTGCCATCAACAGACCATTCAGCACTATGCTTAAATAGAGCAGTGAAAAAATACACCGAGATCACTTGTAATATATACGCCACAGCAGAAGGACTGAAATATTTATTCGCAGTCCCGTAATTTTTTCTCTCAGAATCAACGGAATATCTTTTATTCCATGGAAGAAACAGTCCCCAGAAAAGCAATAAACGTAATAAATCATCTCCAGCCTGTAGTATCAAAGGGTTGCGGTTATGTAGGGAGAGTAGGAAAATCCAGCATAAAAAGTTGGCGATCCGCGTTCTGTAACCTAGTAACAACATAATTGCCCACACATAATTCAGGCAGAAAAGAAATAGGATAAAGCCCTTACTCCCGCTAAAAGTAAAGATGCTGAAGTAATAAATATTCCAGCGATTAGTCATTAGTGCAGATAGAGGCAATATCCCCTGGTCGGTATAATGAATACCAAGGTCAAGCAACCTTATCGAAAGATCCACAATGATTATCAAGGCAATACCAATGCGCATTAGTGCCAGCGCACGCAAATCCACAGAAAAAATATTTTTTAGCTTTTGTACCATTGATCAATTTTGTGGCGAAGATACCAAAAAAGGTATTCCACAATTTATGATGTAAATCATACTTCTGCCTAAACGAACCTGAATAACGTAGTTCAGATTAGGGTAAGAACATATTAACACTAAAAAGTAATTGAATTACATCAGTTTGTATCCTAATCTTAAAAATAGGGCAATTACAAAAGACAGCTTTTTTTGCCAAAAACAATAATTATTTTCGCTTATCAACATGGTTTATTTAGACAGAATCTAAATTACGATTTATCTATAAAGTATTCGTTCTATAAAAATTTTACGGCTAATTTTGCGCACGAAAATGGGTGCGTATATACGCATCGTAATTGCAAAAAGCTCAAGTAAGATGACAGGCAAAACACTCAAAATCGTTCCCGGAATTCTCCTATTACATCTGATTCTCTTTTCCGTACCTTTCAATGTTTCTGCTGCTGAAACAGCTTCCCCTGTTGCAGGGTCAGCAAGTACATTTTTAGGAATCCCATATCCTATTGCATTGATAATCTGTGCGGCAATTCTATTTTTGCTGATAGGTAGGGTGGTTTCCCTTCGCTCTGCAGTTAAGGCTACAGAAAATCCTGAAGCAGTTGAGGAAAAGAAAAAGCTGACCGGGTTAGCATTGAAATGGCATTACATCAAAACCACGATCAACCCGATATTTGTTGTCCTTGCCATATTGACCATCCTTACCGGTTTCACATTAGTTGACTGGTATAACAGGGCGCAGGATCTTGGAGCACAGGTTGGTTATTCCCCGGAACAGCCAATTAAGTTCAATCACAAGATACATGCAGGGCAATATGGTATCCAATGCCAGTATTGCCACACCGGTGTTGAAAAAACAAAGCAAGCCAACATCCCATCTGCTAATATTTGTATGAACTGCCACAAGGCAATAACTACCGGCCCTCAATATGGAAGCACTGAATTAGCCAAGCTTTTCGCGGCTTATAAGAGCAACACTCCTATCCGTTGGGTTCGTATACATAACCTGCCTGACCACGTTTACTTTAATCACTCCCAGCACGTAGTTGCGGGTAAGGTTAAATGCGAACAGTGCCATGGAAAGGTACAGGAAATGGAACGTGTGGTACAGGTTTCTACTCTGGAAATGGGCTGGTGTATCAACTGTCACCGCGAAGCACATATAGATAGCGAAAATCCATACTATACTTCTACGTATGATTTTGTAAAGAAGCACAAAACATATACAGTTGCCCAAATGGGCGGACTTGAGTGTTCCAAGTGCCACTATTAAGATATAAGATTAACCACTGATTACTGACTACTTTAAATAAGTACATGGAAACTACTAATAAATATTGGAAAGGCTTAGA
>CAILMK010000036.1 GCA_903835275.1 uncultured bacterium
GGTAGTAAGTAAAACCGTTGGCAAATGGAAGTATTCTTATTTTTCAGGTTCAATAATAAGTGCCGATGTTTTGAAAACATTCACAGCCGACGGCCTTTTGCCTGATGGTTATGCTGATGGATTTAAAATTTCGGATGACAAACTGCAAACGATCACTTACATGCTTCATAATACTTTTCATCATGTGAGCACAAGTACCGCATCTACATTTGATGCCGGCGGACTTCATTTAGTCTCCATGATCCATACTAATCTTTATCATGTTGACCAACCTGATATCAAATTCCAGGCAATGATCAATGTGGATCATGATAATGGTGCACAAACTGTCAGTGGTAATAATGCTGTTTCCATAGGAATTGGAAACTGGGCAATAGTTTCAGATCAATGGCAAATCGACAATAAAGGCCTGGTATTTACCAATGGGCATCTGGCAGCTTCAGGTTTGACAGTTTCATTTACCGGAATGACCATTTCTGAAAACCAAATGGCTTTTGGTATTTTCAATTTCAGCAAGCTTAGGCTTTTGAATACTTTTGATGTAAGCATCAGCAATACCAATACGATGTGCTCCTTTGGCTTTGACGATGGCTATGGGCAAGGTGCATGGAGCTTGTCCTTACTCTCTACAAATTCCACTCCATTGGCAACTCTTAGTGGCTTGCCTGACCTTGCAGCAGCAGATAAAATCATTATAGCCAATATAAACCTGTATAGTGTAGGCACGGGTTCCAGTGCGAGCAGGATTATTCTGGAAGCAAACCATCCTGCAGTAACCTTGAACGGAATTTCAAAATTCTATCCATCTTCAGTGTTTGGTGCAGTTGATTATATCTCCTTTTATGGCGCACTTGATCTTGATATACCTTTCGTCACAGGTCTTGGTGAAACATATTACCACCTCAAATATAAAAATATTAATAATACCTTAACGCACATTGATGATTTCAAATTTAGCGGATTAAGCTTGCGAGTCAAAGGTATCAATGTTGCGTTCGATGATAATAGCCAGATATTTACAAATAACAAATTCCAGGTAAATGGCATACTTACTGATGTTAATCCCGCCGCCACCTATAAATTTAATGTTGCACTTTCCAAGACTACTTCAGGAACTCAAATTTATCTGGATTCCATTAATTATCCGAAACAACACTTCAACTTTGGCACAAGTGGTAGCTCTTATATGCAAAGGCTCACCGGAAGAATGAATTTATCCGGCAGTGGCAACCTTGCCAGCTGGGATAATTTCAATTTTGAAGGTGATGTTACAGGAGAAAAAGGAATTACTGATGCACACAAGCATCTTGATTTTAAAGTTAAAGGCGACATTTTTGCCAACAAATCTCAAATAGGCGTCACCGGAATGGATCTTGGTGGCGGGCTAGGCCCTTTAGACCTTACTGTTAATTTTTCTCCATTCTATATTGCTGGCTCAGGGCACCTTTCGCCGGACTTTGATATGGGAAGCCTTGATCTGGATGTTGAGTTTCAAATGGGCGACGGCTCGTATTATGTATTTGGGGCGGGTATGATTACCTTAAAAGATCTTCCTTCTCCATTACATCAGTTTAATACTGTTTTTATGGCGGGCCTTACAACTATTTCCGATGAACAGATGGGGATTATCCAAAATCATTTTCATGATAACACCTTCCCTGAAGGATTTCAACAAACGTTTTCGGGCGGATTAAGCGGCCTCATGTTCATGGGAGGATTTGATATTCCTATTCCAATTATTCCTCAATTTGACCTTGATATCGGAATAGCTCATTTTGACCTTGAACATGGAATTTTTGCAAACATGTATGCAAAATTAAATTTTGGAGA
>CAILMK010000037.1 GCA_903835275.1 uncultured bacterium
CTTCCACGCTCGGGCGACCACAATGGATCGCCCCTACAAATTCTAACCTTTAATTCTTGATTCTTACTACTTCCTCCTGATTTTCTTCTTGGGAATTTGTAATTTATTAGTGGAATAGTGTAACGCAATAGCTTATCAAATGTAATAAACTTGCAACGTCAAACTTTACCTTGTACCCATTGGTCTTTTGTAGTGAAATTTTCACTTCACAAACTGATGTCGTATAAAATTGGCAAACACTTATTAACTCTAAATTAACATATTAAAATTTGAATGTTATGCTTACAATTACACACAAAATTATGAAAACACCCTTAAAGAATTTTTTAATGGTTCTTTTTGGATTGACACTCCTGAATGCAGGTTGCAAAAAAGACACTACAACTACTACCACAACTCAAACTCCACCACCAAGCTATTCCCAGACAAACCTTGTATCTGATACAGCAAGTATACAAGCAGGCAGGAAAGATACCATGCTTGGCAACGCCTGGGGAATTGCGATTAGCCCTACAGGAGTTTTCTGGATATCAGCGAATCATACTGGTTCTACCGTTGTTTATGATAATACGGGAGCACAGTTTAGACCTGTAGTAAGTATTCCAAATGGTAAGATTGCAGCATCTCCTACCGGTGTTGTCTATAACACTACTACAGAGTTCCCGCTTCCGAATAATGCAGGTGCCAGTTTATTTATTTATGCTACAGAAGATGGAATCCTTTCTGCATGGAATGTAAGCACCGGTAATACAACAGTTACAGTTGCTGACAGGTCCTCTAGCGGTGCGGTTTACAAAGGCATTGCGCTTGCCGCTGATAATGGTGTAAGTTATCTTTATGCCACAGATTTTCACAATGCGAAAATTGATGTGTATGATGGGAATTTCAACCATATTACAAAAACATTCAGTGATCCGAACATGCCTGCAGGATTTGCTCCGTTCAACATCGCAAATATAAACGGAATGTTATATGTTACCTACGCAAAACAAAAAGCGCCTGATAATCATGATGACCTGAGCGGTGCGGGGAATGGCTACGTGGATATTTTCATGCCATCAGGTACACTGGTAAAACGTTTTGCATCACAAGGTGCGCTTAATTCTCCGTGGGGAATTGCTGCTGCACCTTCCACTTTCGGACAAGGTACAGGTTCCATTCTCATTGGTAATTTCGGTGACGGACATATCAGTGTTTATGATGTTAACGGAAACTATACCGGTCAGTTGATGAATGGTTCCACTGCAATAGTGATTAAGGGTTTATGGGATATTACATTTGATAATGTAGCTCCGGCTGATCCGAACCAGTTGTATTTTACCGCAGGTCCGGATGATGAAAGCCATGGTATTTTTGGTTATTTGAAAAAGAATTAGTTGTAAGAATATTGTTTATTTTTGACAGCGGTGAAGTGAAAACTTCATCGCTGTTTTTTTTAGCGCAGGGTTTTAACCCTATCCTAAGCTACGCTTCATATTCCCTCACCCCCTAGCCCCCTTTCCTTTAAGAGAGGGGGAATAGCTCAATCATTCGTTCGTTTTTTCTATAAAGATGCGATACCTTCAGCATCGATTTGATTCTCTATTCTTACTACTCACTACTTAGTTTCACTTTCACATTTATTTACCCAATAAATTGATAAGCTTTTCGTGTTATTATGTAACATACAATTGTGTTTTTAGCAATAACATTGCACTGCCAATATCATCATTTTAGTTGCAGATGAAAAGCTGTTTTGATTACAATTCACCCACAATACCAAATTATATGAAAATGTTTATTCATAAGATATGCAAATCACATTCAGGTGTGTTTTTGATTACTCCCATATTCGTTTTACTAATGTATAGCTCCTGCAAAAAAAACGATACGAATTCATCTATTGTAACGGCATCTTCTAATTATTCACAAACGAATCTCGTATCGGATAATCCAGGAATAAATGCAACGCATACTGATGCAAATCTTGTAAATCCCTGGGGCATTGCCATTGACTCCAGTGGTTATTTCTGGATTGCGGGAAATCATTCGTCAAGTGCTCTTGTCTACAATAATTATGGCACGCAGGCAATGAATATTGTAACCATTAAAAAAGGGACACTTGGTGTTGCTTCTCCATCGGGGGTGTTGTTTAATACCACTTCTGATTTTGGAATTGTTGATAATGGTCCAAGTTCAATGGTCTTTGCTACCGAAGATGGATTTATTACTGCATGGAGCATGAGTACGGGCAATGCCACCATGATAGCAGTGGATAGATCAGCGGCAAATGCGGTATACAAAGGCATTGCTATGGCAGTAGATAATAATGCGAATTATTTGTACGCCACCGATTTTCACAATGCAAGGATTGATGTCTTTGATAAAAATTTCGCTCTTGTTACAAAAAACTTTTCTGACCCAAATATACCTTCAGGATATGCACCGTTTAATATTCAGAATATAAACGGAATGTTATACGTTACTTATGCCAAACAAAAAGGCCCTGACAATATGGATGATCAAAACGGCATAGGGAATGGTTACGTAGATATTTTCATGCCATCCGGTGCATTGGTAAATGTTTTGCATCGCAGGGTACTCTTAACTCTCCCTGGGGAATTGCTGCAGCACCTACTTCATTCGGGCAGGGCACAGGTGCGATTCTTATAGGTAATTTCGGAGACGGTCACATCAATGTTTTTGATGCCGGTGGAAACTACAAGGGACAACTGATGAATGGCTCCAACAGTATTACCATATCAGGTTTATGGGATATAACATTCAATAATATCACAGGTGATCCGAGCCAGTTGTACTTTACCTCCGGACCGGATAGTGAAAGCCATGGATTGTTTGGTTATTTGAAAAAGATGTAGTTAAAAGAATATTGTTTATTTTTAACAGCGATGAAGTTTTCACTTCACCGCTGTTTTTTTAGCGTAGGGTTGATCCGCCGCGGCGGACCGCGCTATTCAGGATAAAGAGAAAAACATTGGGTTTAAACCCAATGCTTTTTAAGATATGAGTTCCTGAGTAGGATAGGGTTTCAACCCTATCCAGAGAATCCCTCACCCCCTGACCCCTCTCCCTGTCTGCCGACAGGGAGTAACACTCAGACTCATTCATTTTTGCGGTCAACTATTCTTGATCCTTGATTCTTACTTCTGTATTCTGTTCCGTTTTTTGTAAGATTATCAAATTAGTAGTCGTGCTTCCATATTATTATTTCATTATATTTGCCGCAACTAAAGCAAAATTATGAACACAGGTAAATTACTACTTACCACTCTCACGCTATTGGTATGTAGTCATGGTTTCGGTCAGAAATTCACATTTATCAAGGACATTAATCCCGATTACAAAGGGGATTCCAAGCCTTCTTACTTCATTAATTACGATAAAGAATTGATCTTTGCCGCTCAGGATGCCGCCAGCAATATGGAGCCTTTCCAGACGGATGGCACTGCTGCAGGCACAAAAATGATCCGCGAAATTAATAGCAGCGGAAGTTCCTTATCCACCAAGACAGGCATGACTGGTTTTGTGATCATGGGTGGAAATTTATATTTCATTGCAGACGATGGATCCGGCGGGGGAAACCAGTTATGGGTAACAGATAATACTTCCGCGAATACTCAAAAAGTAGCTACTATCGGCTCGGGAAGTGTCACTGGTATTGGCGGACTGACTGCTTTTAATAATAAATTATATTTCTATGCCAATGATGGTACTCATGGGATGGAATTATGGGTCAGTGATGGTACATCTTCAGGGACAAAAATGCTGAATGATATAAATTCCGGTTCCGCTTCATCGAATCCGTTATACCTGACAGTGGCAGGAAAGCTCCTGTTTTTCGTGGCAAACGATGGCACTACCGGAAATGAACTTTGGGCAACCGATGGTACCAGCAACGGTACCTTCCAGATGGATGATATTGCAACGGGTATAACAAGTTCAGCTCCTAAAAATCTCGTTGCTTTTAATAACAAATGTTATTTCCAGGCAAATGATGGAAATGTGGGTGCGGAATTATGGGTATCAGATGGCTCTTCTTCAGGGACCAAAATGGTGAAGGATATTAATGGCAGTGGCAGCTCAAGTCCTGCGAATTTTTTCGCTGAAGGAACAAGTAAATTATTTTTCTCTGCGGATGATGGTACACATGGCGCTGAATTATGGGCTACTGACGGAACCAAGGCAGGTACTTTAATGGTTAAGGATATTAATTCAGGCAAAACAGCATCCTCGCCATACAATTTTGCATCATACAACAGCAAGGTTTATTTTGTTTGCAGTGATGCTACGCATGGTAATGAAATATGGGCAACTGATGGTACATCTACAGGAACTTCTATGGTAAAAGACCTGAATTCCGGTACGGGAGGGTCTAATCCTGTTGCTCTGACAAATTATGCAGGATGCCTGTATTTTGTAGCAAGTGATGGCACGCACGGCATGCAATTATGTATGACAGATGGCACCGATACAGGTACACACGTTTTCATCAATACGAAAGCGACTACTACCAGCCCTATGGCTGCAGCATCGCAGCTTGCGCTATATAACGGCTCTTTATATTTTGCTTCCGCGGCAGATACCAACGGTATAGAATTATGGAGCTTCTTTGCGCCACTGAGAACGGGTATCAGCGCGCAGGAACAAACGACGCTTTCCGCGAAAATTTATCCAAATCCTTTGAATACTGATCTGTTGAATATCCAAATTGATAATTCATTTGAAGGAGTCATAAATGTGCAGCTTATTTCCATGGATGGAAGGGTATTGATGGATGAGAAAAAAGAAAATACCAATACAGGTTTCAGTATTAGTATTCCATCAAATATTAAGAACGGGTTGTACCTCCTCTCACTAAAAAGCATGACCGGGACATCGGTGCAGAAGGTGATGGTGGAGAGATAGTAATAAGGAATATGTGGTAAGGGATAAGTAGGAGCGATCCTTGTGGACGCCCATTAAATAGCGAGAACCAAACCTCGTAGGTTTCCGAAACCTACGAGGTTTTTTTGTTTGCGATGGATTCACTGCCGCGAGCGTCTGCTCGTGGTTTCAGGATTCTGACCTCAACCCCTGACCCTTCTCCCAAGGAGAAGGGAGAAACTCGGATTCGTTCTTTTTTGCTACAAAACTGTGATGCCTATGGCATCATGAGTTATTTAGTCCGCCGCGGCGGATAGGATTTCATTCTTGATTCTGTTTACTGTATTCTATTTTTTGGAACTATAATGATTTGTTCTTTGTATTCTCCCTTCAAACACGATCTTTTATTTATTGGGGCTGACCGGAATTGACAGGACGGGGCTGGGTAGGTAAGCATGCCGGGTACGGCGAAGACGCCCGTAAAATCTTTTCGCGAGCCATTCAAATGGCAC